>CAZDOX010000130.1:0-3946 GCA_964507155.1 uncultured Lachnospiraceae bacterium | reverse complement strand
GGCGGATTTTGTCCAAGTTTCCATCAAAATGGCAAAAGAGCAAAATCTGTCCCTCAATTCCACCAAAATTTCCGGCTGTTGCGGCAGACTCATGTGCTGCTTGCGCTATGAATCCGACACCTATGAAGCGGAGATCCGTCGAACGCCGACGGTCGGCTCCCTTCTGCGAACGTCGGACGGAAACGGAACGGTGATATCGATCAATCCGCTGCGCGGTACGGTGCGGGTACGCATGGAAGATGAAACGGGAACGATCCGGGAATATCATCGCGATCAGGTGCGCGTCATACGAAGCGCCGTCCCCGCCGACGAGCCGGCAAGGAACGAGGAAGAATCCATCTGAAAACGGGATTTTTTCAAGCGAAAAGCAAAATTTCAAGAAAAAAATAAGAATTTTGCAAAAAGAGGTTGAAAAAAATAAAAAACGTGATATAATGGTAGGGAACCAATATGAATGGAGGTATAGATTAATGGCTTACAAAATTACAGACGATTGCGTATCCTGCGGTGCTTGCGCCGAGGAGTGCCCTGTCAATGCAATTTCGGAGGGTGACGGCAAGTATGTGATCGACGCCGATTTGTGCGCAGATTGCGGCTCTTGTGCCGAGACCTGCCCGGTAGGCGCACCCGTTCAGGAGTAATCCAAACGAACAATACTGCTTGGCTCCCGACGGAGCATACATGCAAAGCGGAACGGCGGAGTTGGGGTTTCCCTGCTCCGCTTTCCGTTTTTGCGGAAAGGATGGCAAACGGCAGATGACAGATGGAATAGACGGGACACACAAAACAAAGCAACAGATTTCATGGGCAGAGGACGAACGGCTGGATCATATCAATGAAAATCTCACGCTGATTCAAAAAAAACACGGACTGACCTACGGAACCGACGCTTTTTTGCTTGCGGCGTTTGTCCGTGCGCAAAAAAATTCCCTATGCGCAGATCTGGGCAGCGGAACGGGAGTCATTCCGCTGCTGCTGCTGACCAAAGAAAAAGTGCGAAACTGCGTTGCCGTGGAGATTCAGCCGTGTTTTGCTTCGCTGATTGAACGAAACGCGCAGATCAACGGGTTACAATCTCGCTTACATGCGTGTGAAGCGGACGTTCGAACCGTGCGCGCGGCGCAGGTCGCGTCGCTCTTTGAGGCGAATATCGGGGGCGTCGATGTGGTAACGGCAAATCCGCCGTATATGAAAATTCACGCCGGCGCACGCAACCGGTGCGACGAAAAATACATCGCGCGCCACGAGGTTGCCGGCAATATTGAAGATTTTTGCGCTTGCGCGGCTCGTCTGCTGCGATCGGGAGGATTATTTTACTGCGTGTGGCGACCGGATCGAATTTCCGAATTGATGCAAGCGCTTTCGCGTCATCGTCTGGAAGTGAAACGAATGGTTTTTGTCCACGCAGACGCCGAAAGCGAGCCGTCCGTGGTTTTGCTGGAATCCAAACTGGACGGCGCGCCGTCTTGCCGATTGCTGCCGCCGCTGTTGCTGCACGAAACGGACAGCCGCACCTTGCCGCACCGTCCGTTGACCCAAAGAGCGCAGCGCATTTACGACACCATGCAATGGGACGAGGGACAAGATGATCGAGATCGAAAAACGAAAAAAATAAGACAAAAGAGTTGTGAGAGGTGACCTTAGTGGAAGGAAGTAAAAGAATATTGAGTTACACGCGGCGTGCTGTGGATGATTACGGCATGATTCGTCCAAACGATCGAATCGCCGTCGGCGTTTCGGCGGGCAAAGATTCCTTGACGTTGCTGTCCGCCATGGCGCTCCTGCGGCGTTTTTACCCGGTTCCGTTTACGTTGTGCGCGATTACCGTGGATATGGGATTTGCCGAACCGACGGATTTTTCTCCGGTTCGCGCCTTTTGCGACGCGCTGGACGTCCCTTACCATATCGTGCCGACGCAGATCTATCAGGTGATTTTCGAAGCGAGAAAAGAGAGCAATCCCTGCTCGCTGTGTGCCAAAATGCGGCGCGGCGCCCTCAATCAGGCAGCCAAAGATTTGAACTGCACGGCGGTGGCTTTGGGACATCACTTCGACGACGCGGTGGACACCTTTATGTTAAACTTATTTTTTGAGGGGCGCATTGGGTGTTTTCAGCCGGTAACTTACTTGTCGCGGCAAGATTTGCAGGTCATTCGCCCACTGATTTATTTGCCGGAAAAAGATATTCGTTATTTTGCGGCGCACAACGCCTTGCCGGTGGTCAAATCCGCATGTCCCGCGAACGGAAACACCGAGCGCGAACGCATGAAACAATTGCTTGGCGAATTGGATCGAAAATATCCCGGGTTGCGCTATCGCATTTTTGGCGCCATGCAGCGGGGCGAGGTGGACGGATTCCATCTGCCGAGCACGGGGCGCATGCCGGGCGAGCGCGAGTATCGCGACGATCGGGAAGCGAAAACGGAATAACCGCAAAAATGAGCGATTTTTTTGCTTTTTTTCAAAAAAACTCTTGATAATTTTGCCGTTTTGTGGTATAGTAATGCTTGGAAATATTTATCAAAAAAGAAAGGCGGTTGTAAACTATGACTTACAACAAAAAATCCATTGAAGACGTCGTCATCGAAGCCGGCACCAAGGTGTTTGTTCGCTGCGACTTCAACGTTCCCTCCAAAGATGGGGTTATCACCTCGGACAAGAGAATTGTCGAGGCGCTTCCCACCATCAAGTATTTGCTGGACAAGGGGGCAAAAGTGATTCTTTCCTCTCACATGGGAAAACCTCACAACGTGTTTACCCCCAATTTTAAGTTGAACAAAAAAGAATTGGCAAAGATTGCCGATCTTCCGGAAACCGAGCAGGAAACTGCCAAAGCCGAGCTGCTGGAAAAAGCCAAGAAAGATGTCAAGAAGTTCTCTTTGAAGATCGTTGCCGATAAGCTGAACGAATATCTTGACGGAAAAGTTGCTTTTGCCACGGACACGATCGGTGAGGACGCAAAGGCGAAAATTGCCGCTATGGAAAACGGTACGGCTGTGCTGATTGAAAACGTGCGTTTTGACGCGCGGGAAGAAAAAAATGATCCTACATTTGCTAAGGCGCTGGCCGATTTGGCGGGTGAGGGCGGATTGTACGTCAACGACGCGTTCGGCACGGCACATCGCGCGCATGCTTCCACAGCAGGCGTTGCCGCTTATCTGCCCGCTGTTTGCGGTTACTTGATCGGAAAAGAAATCGGCGTGATGGGAAAAGCATTGGCTAATCCGGACCGTCCTTTTGTCGCTATCCTTGGCGGCGCTAAAGTATCCGACAAACTGAACGTCATCAACAATTTGCTGACCAAAGTCGACACGCTGATTATCGGCGGCGGTATGGCTTATACTTTCTTGGCAGCCAAAGGATATGGCGTGGGCAATTCCCTCTTGGATACGGAGAAAATCGATTACTGCCGTGACATGATGGCAAAAGCCGAGCAAAACGGTGTGAAACTGCTGCTGCCGGTCGACACGACGATCGCCGCTTCTTTCCCGAACCCCATTGACGCGCCCATTGACGTCAGCGTGGTGGATGCAGATCAAATCCCCGCCGACATGGAGGGATTGGACATCGGAACAAAGACGATGGCTCTGTATGCCGATGCGGTCAAGAACGCTAAGACGGTAGTCTGGAACGGCCCGATGGGCGTATTTGAGAACCCCACTCTGGCAAAGGGTACCATCGCGGTTGCCGAGGCAATGGCAGCATCCGACGCGACCACCATCGTCGGCGGCGGCGACAGTGCGGCTGCTTGCGAGACGTTGGGATACGCGGACAGAATTACCCACATTTCCACCGGCGGCGGCGCTTCGCTGGAATTCCTTGAGGGATTGGAACTGCCCGGTATTGCTTGCCTGCAGGATAAATAAGATTAAAACGACCACGTTTCGGAAACAGAAAGGATGATCAAAATTATGAGAAGATATGTCATTGCGGGCAACTGGAAGATG
>CAZDOX010000129.1:0-3999 GCA_964507155.1 uncultured Lachnospiraceae bacterium | reverse complement strand
CCCCTGCCCCCTCTCCCGCACGCGGGCGAGGGGGTGTCGCTAGTTTTTCTTGTCAGGGGAGCAAGCTCCCCTGACGACCCCACGCTGTTGCCGGGGAGGACAGCTGAAATTCTTTGAACGATCTGTAAAGCTGTTGCCGCCCAGCCAAGGAGGTGGGGGTGCGGGGGCGGGAACTTCGGCGTCTGAGATGGTCCCGCCCCCCGAGGGCAAGAGGATATCGTTAGTTTTTCTTGTCAGGGGAGCAAGCTCCCCTGACGCCCCCCGGTGGTTGACGATAGAGTGACGGATAATTTTTGCACTGTCTTTGGAACAGCAGCCATGCTTTTGATATAAAGTTCTTGAAGAGGGGTTCGGGGAGGAACTTCTTTCAAGAAGTTCCTATCCCGCCATTCGGCGACCTCGACGGTCCGTTTTTTCCGCGCTCGGTAGGCAACGCCAAAATCTCTTGCGACATAAACGCTTGAACACCAATCATGATGAAAAACCAAAAATAAGAATATAAAAAGAGCAGAGCTCTCACGCTTACGTAGAAGCGCACAAACTCTGCTCATGGTTTGGGTGGGTGCCGATGGATTACTTACCGCTCGCTGCCAATCTCTTCTTGAACTTATCAACTCTACCGCCAGCATCGACAAACTTCTGCTTACCGGTAAAGAAAGGATGGCATTTGGAGCAAATATCAACTCTCAGCTCACCGCCCTTGGTAGAACGAGTGACAACACTCTCACCGCATGCGCATTTGATTACGACTTCTTCGTAATTCGGATGGATTCCGGACTTCATCTTACACACCTCACTTCATAGATCGTTATTGTTCACGAACACAGATTAGTATATCATAAAATTTCAAAAAAAGCAAGAGGTTTTTTGAAAAAAAGAGCAACTTTTTTTATTTTTCCTCCAAAAAAGCCTCTCCGATGACAAAACAAGAGCGGATCGCGGGAATGTGCAGCCGAATTTCGGTATAAGAACTCCCGTGGCGCAGCACTTGCGTTCCTTGCAACGGCGTGTGCGTCCCGGTGTGCGGATCGTACTGCGTCAGCGCGGAAAAGCGCCCGCGCAGAAAGACTTCTCCCTCAAAATCCGTGCGCGTCGAATTGCCGAAATAATAAAGATCGCGCCGGTCCAACCTTTTGTGCAGATGCTCCAGCATGCCGCCGCCGGGGATGGCGTGATTCAAATCCAAGACGGCAAACTCCGGATAGGGATTTCCCAGCGCGCCGATCTCGGCAAAGCGCGGCATGGCGGGAATCACCACGTCCAAGGGCAAATCAAATTGCAGCAAGGCGCGGCGAATCACACGACTTTCCATCATCATGGTGCCGTCGGCAGCGGTGTTGCTCGGATAGAACCAAAACGCCTCGCCGCCGCTTTCGTGCTCTCGATACAAACGACCGGCGACGATGGTCGGATCCAAAACTTGCTCGCCGAATACCGCGCAAAGGTGCTCGGCAAGTTCCGCGTCCGCCGCCTCGGCCTGCGCAAAGGGGACAAACGCCTGCGAGGGCAATCGTTCTCCGGTGGCGATAATTTTTCCGCCGGTCTCGTAAAAGCGGCGAACCAATCGCATGACCTTAAGGGAGAGAATCCGCGCGGAGGGCAAAACCAACACGCGAAAACGCTCGGTTGTACCGTTTGCGCCGTGCAGGCAAAGAACTCCGCTCTCTACCGTGACCTCGGTCGGAATTTTGCTCGGGTGCAGCAGTGTGACGTCATGTCCGGCGCAAAACGCAAAAGAGTTGATCAACGTGGTGTAATCCGTATCGCCGGGCAAATCCGGGTATTCCTCATCTTTTGGCGGCGCTTCGTAAAAGCTGACGGAGGCATGCAGCGAGTGAATGGGATAAATCATGGCAATATCGCACACGTGAGTCCCCTCGCGCAGCAGCGCCGACGCGCGGGAAACAAATTGCACGTACTCCGTTTTTTGTTCATCGCTCCACAAAGAGTTCTCCTGCAGGCAGCCGTCCGGGTGAACGTACAGACAATTGACGCCGCGCATGAGCGCGTTGATGGTATCTTGATAGAGAATTTTGGGCGTCAGCACGTCATAATCGCGGAACAATTCGCCGTTTACCGTCGTTTTTCCGTTGTTGTACGCCGACGCCGCCGCGATTTTCAGCGAGTTAAAGCCGTACAAATAGGTGCGACTCATCACGGTGCCCGGTGCGATGGCGCCGTTTTGAATCGGATCCCCCGCGTGGGCGGAGGGCGCGGAGGACTTCGGCTCGTCGCTGTTGATCACCAATTTCCACCCGTGTTGCGCACAAAAATGCGCCAGGGCGCGGCAAATTCCCTTTTCCAGCAAGAGGGCGCGGCACTCAAACAGCATGGCTTTGGCGCGCACCGTGTCGCTGTCTTCCGCGTCGTACAGATAGGGGTAGAGCGGGCGCGGGTCGCAGGCGTATCGCTCTTGGAAGACCGCGTTGAAGCGCGGCGTCCAGCTGCGGTGATTCGGCGCGTGAAATCCGATATCCGAAAAATGGAATTCCGTCGGGGCGGCGCCGGAACGCTCGTCGAACAAATCGGCAAAGAGCGCATACATATCGTTCAGCATGCCAAACGATGCCTCATAGCTCAAATAATCGGCGCCCGGCAGCGGGTCATGGCGACAGAGAAACTCATGAACGCACCAGTTTCCCGTCGGGACGTCCCATTCCAAGACGTTTCCGTCACGGATCATCGGTTCAACGTCGATCAGCTCTCCGTCGTGCAAATCAACCGCGACGGCAGCTTGGCGCATGGCGTCGGAAAGAGTCAGCGACACATGCTCTCCCGCAGGCGGATAATATTCCCGCCGCTCCAACAAGTAAGCGCGCATGACCTCGGGGGGCGCGGCGCGGACAACCATGTGTTCCAGGGGGCGTTCCGCATGAAAGGCGACGCCGATGCCGTGCTTCTTTGCCTCGTCGAGCAAAATTTGATAGACGCGACGGAAGAATTCCAACACGCGCGCGTCATTCTCCTCGGCTCGTCGGTCGCTTTCGCGATGATATAGCGTGCGCGTCGGGGTGCTTGCCGTGATTTCGGGCGGCAGCGCGGGGGTCAATCGCGGTACGATACAACGCACGCCGTGCTTGGCGCATCGGCGGACAAAAGCGGCAATTTCCGACCGAGAGACGGCAGTGTCGGTCGGTGTGTAATAAACGCCGGGCGCGAAACGTTCGATTTTTGTGTGCTCCGTATCAAGGGGCACGGCACGGCTCGGCGTCGGCAGGGGAACGGTATTTGACATTCTGCCCATCTCCTTGCGGTATGCGTCAAACGCCCATGTTTTCGGGAAGTTTGGTCCCGCCAAGCAAGTGAAAATGCAAATGCTTCACGCTTTGGCAGCCGTGCTCGCCGACGTTGGTGATGACGCGATAACCGTCTTGCAATCCCAGTTTTTTTGCAATTTGAGGAATGGCGCAGAAGACGTCCGCCACCGCGTCGGCAGCCTCGCCGCGGCAAACCTCGTCCGCGGAAGTCAGATGCCGTTTGGGAATCACCAGCACATGGACGGGAGCCTGCGGGTTAATGTCGTGGAACGCGTAGACCTTTTCATCCTCGTACACGCAGCGCGAGGGAATTTCTCCTTGGATAATTTTACAAAACAAACAACCTGCCATGATATCATTCTCCTAATCTTTGATGGATTCATAAAGAGTATACCATGTCCGATCGCATTTGTCAACCGATTTTTGTAAAACTTTCAGGGCAACAGCATTTACTTTTGCGTGGTTTGACGGTGAGAAACGCAGAGAAAAACTTCTTTTAAGAAATTCCTATCCCGCGATTCGGTGTCTGAGTCGATAGCTGATAGCTGGTAGCCGGTAGCCGGTAGTTAGGCGACGCGCCGCCCTCACCCCCTGCCCCCTCTCCCGCACGCGGGCGAGGGGGAGCCTTAGTTTTTCTTGTCAGGGGAGCGCGCTCCCCTGACGACCCCACGATAGTAGCCGGAGAGATTTCTGAAAATTTTTGTACTGCTTACAAAGCTGTAGCCGCTCAGCCAAGGAGGTG
>CAZDOX010000128.1:0-4016 GCA_964507155.1 uncultured Lachnospiraceae bacterium | reverse complement strand
ATTTTTTATTGTTTTTCTGCGGTTTTGAAAAGTAACGCTATCTAACTTCATCTTTGTAGCCGCCGGATTTTGAGCGCACATAAGTTCCGGTATACGTTGTGCCGAACCATGACAGCGTTGCCGTCAAGTTCTCCGGCGTTGCCGAGTATGCCGACGAATCATTGATATGATATTCAATCCCTACGTCGACCATTCCGCAGTCTGTGACGTCCGTCACCACCGCGGCCATGTCGGAGGTAAAATCATCCGAATATTCCGGATATTGGTAACCGTTCGCCTCTGCCAGCTCGACATATCGCCGCATGTAGTTGTCATTTTCGTTGTCTTTTGCGTTCATTTTTTCATCGTTCGGTTGCCCCGACACGGTTTGGCACGAGACAAACGTCAGCAGCATGCAAAGTGCCAGCGCAATAATAGATAATTTTTTCATCATAATTAAGATTACCTCCCTTAAAATCGTTTCACATTTTGGGCAGATAGTCATGACGACTCCTCCTGCTAAACAACGCAAAAATGAAAGACGCACAAAGGACAAAAAGGAAAAAAGGTAAAAAGGTAAAAAGGCAAAAAGACACATGGACAAATTTCATGCCGTGTGTCGGTTGGACGTTAGTCTATCTTATCTTTTCTCCGCCCGAAAATGGCTGAGCAACTATCACGCCTTTAGTATATCACAAAAAAATAGTGTTGTCAATATATTTTATGTGATATTTCAAAAAAATAAAGAAAGCTGCGTTTCTTCGGCAGATAATTCGTGACTTTTGCTGCAAAGAATAGCTGAGGGGAAGAACTTCTTGAAAGAAGTTCCTCCCTCGCCCCTCTTCAAGAACTTTTTATAAAAAAGATCGCTGTCGCTCCGAAGACCATACAAAAACTATCAACAATCCTACCGCTGCGTTCTCGGGAGCAAAACCGGCGCGGAACATCGAAAGCGGGACAAGAACTCATGCAAAAAACACGATCACCTTAATCGGTCATCGTGTCTTTTGTTATCCTAACGATTAAATCTTAGCTAAAGTATCTCTTCAACAATCCCTCAAACGCCTTGCCGTGTCTTGCTTCATCGCGCGCCATCTCATGAACCGTGTCGTGAATGGCATCCAAATTGTGCTGTTTTGCCAATTTTGCCAATTCAAATTTCCCCGCGGTAGCGCCGTTTTCCGCTGCCACACGAGCTGCCAAATTTTCTTTGGTCGACGTGCTGAGCACCTCGCCCAGCAACTCAGCAAACTTTGCCGCATGCTCGGCTTCTTCATATGCTGCCTTTTCCCAGTAGAGCGCGATTTCGGGGTATCCCTCTCTGGCTGCTACACGTGCCATAGCCAAGTACATACCAACCTCGGAACATTCGCCCTCAAAATTGGCGCGCAGGCCCTCGACAATCTCGGCGGGGGCATCTTTGGCAATTCCTACCACATGCTCTGCTGCCCAATCCATGCCCTCCTCTTTGATCTCTTCAAACTTCTCGGCGGGAACCTTGCACTGCGGGCACTTCTCGGGAGGCGTATCTCCCTCGTGAATATAGCCGCATACTTTACATCTGAATTTTTTCATTATGTACTCCTTTCGCGCCACGCTTGGGCGCATTTTCTTTCATTATTTTATATCTTATTGATTTGGTGCTTCCGATTTGTTCGACGTCGCAAAATCAGCCCCGTCCTCATGCCGCACTTGGCTGAGCAGATCGGCAAACGTCACCGCGGACAGTTGCTCTGCCACGCTACCGTTCACACGAGCGAACAAGCGATGAACCACGCACCGCTCGGTGTGCACGCCCATGCGCGAACAGCGAAAATCCTGCGCCAAACAGCGATTCAGGCAAAGCGGGCCGTCAATGACCTCCACCACCTGCAGCACGGTAAGCGCGTCGGTCGGACAAGCCAACAAATAGCCGCCCTGCGCGCCCTTGACCGTTTGCAAAAGTCCCGCTGCTTTCAGCTTGCGCAAAATTTTCAAGGCGAAGCGCGGTGCGATCCCGGCACGTTCGGCGATGGTCGGCGCGTCAATCTTTTCTCCGCTCTGCGCCAGCAGGAGCATGATTCGCAGCGCGTTATTCGCTTCTTGCGTCAAACGTAACATGCGATCCTCCTCCCCGGCGCGGTTCTTGTTTTGCCGATATCGAACTTTTATCGTACACCTTTTTGGTACACTTTAATTATACCACATTTTTTCAAATGTCAATAGTTTTTTTGAAAATAGTTACTTTTTTTCAAAATAAAAAAGCACGGAGGAAAGTGCAGCGCAATTTCCTCCGCAAAAATTAAAATTTTCGGTTAAGTTGAGGCATGATCGTCCTTATTTTTACTTGGACGGGAAAGCAATACGGAAACCACGGCGCCGATCACCGGGAAAATCAGCGCGAACAGAAATGCGTATCGCAGCTCTCCGTTGCACCATGCGGCAATTTGCCCGGCAGCCGACGGTCCGATCAAGCAGCCGATATCTCCGCCCAGCGCAAGCAAGGCAAACATGCTGACGCCGCAACCGGACAGTTGCGCCGACGCGCGGCTGTATGTGCCCGGCCACAAAATACCGACCGACAGTCCGCACAAGCCGCAGCCGATCAGCGACAAGAGCGGAACGGGCGCCAGTGCCGCCAGCACGTAAGCCGCCACGCACAATCCACAAGAAAACACGGTAAAGTGTGCCAAATTCATTTTTTCGCTTCGTTTGCCGTAATAGGTACGAGACACTGCCATCATCAGCGCAAAAGCGCACGGACCGAGAATGTCGCCCAACGTTTTATCCACGCCAAGCGCTGCCTCGGCGAAGTTGGACGCCCACTGGCTCATGGCTTGCTCGGCGGCACCGGCACAAATCATCATGATAAAAAACAGCCAAAACAGCCATCGTCTGTGGCGGCGCGCCTCACGCGTTTGCTCTTTGGATTGCGGCGCGTCCTCTTCATCCGCTTGCAAACGATAAATCGGAACCAGGCAAAAAGCCACGGCGCCGAGCGCCGGCAAAAGGGCCCACAAAAATGCGAGAATTTTCCAATATTTAATATCAAAAATCAAGAAAAACGCGGTGGAAATCAGCACCGTCCCCACCTGCCCCCAGCAGTAGAAAGAATGAAGCAGGCTCATGCTGCCGCTTTTATCATCCATGGGGCACGCTTCCACCATGGGACTGATGATCACCTCCGTCAGACCCCCGCCGACGCTGGCAATCACGGTAGCAAGGCAAAGTCCCAGATAGGGGGAGGGCAAAACGGTCGGCAGGATGGCAAAAGCAATCATCCCAACCGCAGCCAGTACGTGAGAGGCAATCGCGACCGCGCGATAGCTGACGCGTTTCATAAAAAGGGACGCCAGACCGTCCATGGTCAGCTGGGTAAAAAAAGTAATGGCAATCAGCGCGCTGACTTGCGAGAGTGATATATCATAGTCCCGTTGGAACGTGACAAACAGCAGCGGTGGGAAATTAATCACCAACGCCTGCGTCAGATAGCCGATATAGCAGGCAATCAACGTGTGACGATGGGTCAAGTGTCGTGTTCGTATCATCGTAAATTCCTTTCCTTTAATTATATGTATTATTACCGACGGCGCAAATTGCGACGCGCACATTGTCGCTAAGTATATCATATCCTACCGAAAAAGTCAAGCGTTTTATCCGCTTTTTTAAAAATTTCGATCAAAGCCGACTTTTTTGGCGGAGGCTTTCATTTTATCTTTTTTCCTTGACAAAATTTCCGCCATCTGTTATAATATTGTCATCTCTTGATCCTTGTTAATACTATATTCCGATTGACCGTGCCGCGTCACGAATCCCACAAAAAACCACCATACAAAAAGGAGTTTCCAATGAAACATGCTCTCCGCTCTTTTCGCCCCATATCAACCATCCTTGCCCTCATTCTTCTTTTGACTTGTCTGCTTGGCAGCTTGCTTGCCTGCCAACCGAGCGATCTCCCGGACGATCCCGACAATCCCGATGATTCCACCGATCAGCCAAACACCCCACCAATTTAATCACAGGTCGAACCCCAGAGACGATTGTCGTCTTGCCGTACG
>CAZDOX010000127.1:0-4022 GCA_964507155.1 uncultured Lachnospiraceae bacterium | reverse complement strand
AATCTCTCTTTTTCATTTTTCTGCCTGCAAAAGCATAGTTACCGCTCTTCATGACTTGTTGTTTTGCCATCTTGAAGTGCTTGGATTTTGCACCCCAGTAACCCTTTGCGGCTTTCAGGACCTTATTTCTTCTCTTGCGCGTCATCATCGCGCCCTTAATTCTTGCCATTTTACTTTCCTCTACTTTCTCTCTCTGATTACTTCTGAATGAGTGCTTTCACGTTGGCAGCCATTTTACCCTGGACGTAGGCGGTTCCGCGCAGATGGCGCAGTTTGTTGCCGCTCTTGTTGCCGGTCTTATGACGGCGATGGCAGTGATTCAGCTTAACCTTACCCGTGCCGGTCACGGAAAATCTTTTTGCGCTGGCTTTATGTGTCTTAACTTTTCCCATTTTCTGAAACTCCTTTTCGTTTTGTTCTGGCCGCGGCTCGCATATTGCGTGGGACGCTGCGGTAGTCTATCATGCAAGCCGTCGTAACGGCCGATGAAACATATTGGGGTGAAGATTACTTTTTGGAGGGAGCGAGTACCACGCTCAACGATCTGCCGTCCAATACCGGCGGTCGATCCGAAGCGCCCACATCCGACAAAGTTTCCGAAAAACGCGAGATCACTTCCCGTCCGATGGATTGGTGACTCATTTCTCTTCCCTTGAACTTTACCACGACGCGGACTTTATTGCCGCTCTCCAAGAATTTGCGCGCTTGACGCGCCTTGGTCTCAAAATCATGCGTGTCGATTCGGCAGGATAGTTGAATTTCTTTAAGCTCGACAACCTGCTGTTTTTTCTTTGCCTCTTTTTCCCTTTTTTCGCACTCGAAACGGTATTTGCCGTAATCCATAATTCGTGCGACGGGGGGCGTTGCCTGCGGTGCGATGAGAACCAGATCAAGTCCCGCATCATCCGCCATGCGAAGCGCTGCCTTAGTCGTCATAATTCCCAAGGTTTCGCCCGTGACACCGGTGACGCGCAATTCATTGACGCGAATATCCTCATTGATCAGCATTTCTTTTGCGCTAATGGTCGTGTACCTCCAAATTTACTTTAGAATTCAAAAACAAAAAACGCTCGGAAAGCATACGCCGACCAAGCGAAACCGCCGTCACCTTCATGAGGCGGACACACAAGATTAACCCATGCGCGCCAACTGCGGCAGGGTGAGAACGGCTGTTCTGCTTTCTTACCTCGGTATTATAGCACAACTTTCTCGATTTGTCAACCCCTTTTTTTTTGCTTTTTTGAAAATAATTCCGTTTTGCCGGTTTAACGTTTGAGATGGTTGATTACCGGTCTGTTGTTCCGTTCGCTGTTTTTTCATTAAAGTCGTGTACGACAAAAAACAAGATTTTGCGTCGTTCTGCGACATTTTGTCGTATGTCTTTTTTCGTTTTCACATTTGTCATACATTTTTTAAACAAAATATTTTATACAGCACCTCGATTTTTTTGATCCATCGGCAGATTAACCAAAAATAACGGTCGATATTCGTCAAAATTGATACTTTACAAATTGGCTTTTATGGTGTATAATAGTGTGGCAGACGAACCAACGTCCCCCCGACCGGTCATGCCTGCTCTACCTTTGGCACAATACTTCGTTACCGCGAACTATCAATCTCATGATATTCTTCCCTGCGGCATCGGACTCTGTTGTGCCTCTTTTTTTATTTTCTTTTGTTCTTTTTAAACAATTTGTAAAAACATTGAAAATAATTCGTCTTTCCTATAGATTATCGGAACGAAATATGCTATAATGTAGAGAAAACTCTGCCGCGGCAGAGCACCAAGCAACACAAGATACGAAAGGATGTTTCCCGCAAGGGAAATTCGGTATACATGTTCCATGTCACAATACGTAGAGAAAATCGACAAACTGACTCTCCCCGTCTTGCCGGTTCGCGGTACGGTGGCCTTTCCCTCCACCATTCATCATTTTGAAGTCACCGATCCGTCGGATCTGCAGGTTATTCAGGCGGCAGCCGATCAAAAATCTCCGGTTCTTTTGTTGACCGAGTTGCCAAACGAAGCCGAACTGCCCGAGGTCGTTGCCCCCCAACACCCGATGGAAGAATTGCTCAAGGAATTGCAAGTTGCCTTTTCCGACGATGATTTTCAAGAAGAGTCCGATGAATCGGACTTATCGGAAAAAGAAGTTCTTCTGCCCAGTGTCGATCCGGCGCACTACGCCGCCGTCGGAACCGTCGGTCTCCTGAAACATTTGGCACATTCCGACGAACACACACGCGTCACCATCGAAGGGACGGCACGCGCCTCGGTGATTCGTTTGTTTTTAAACGGGAACATACTCACGGCGGAAGTTATGGTCAAAGCCATCATGCTGCAAGATGTGGACGAAATTCGCGCTCGTTCCTACTTGCACACCCTGACCACGCAGCTCCATCGTCTGTTCCGATTGATGCCGGGGCCGACGCAGCAATTGGCAGCCACCGCCTCCGCCATCAAAAATCCCGCGCAATTGGCGGATTTTATCGCTACCAATATTCTCTTCCGCCCGGAAGATAAGCTCGCGGTGCTTTGCGAGTTTGATCCGCTTCGTCGGATCGAAATTCTCTTGGCTCTGATGGCGTCGATGGAAGAAATGCTGCAATGCGAAGTCGGGATCCACAAAAAGGTACGGGAAAATTTACAAAAAAATCAAAAAGAATATTACCTGCGGGAGCAGTTGCGCGTCATTCATGACGAACTGGGCGACGGCGCCGCCGCGGAAACGGAGCGGTACGAGGATATGATTTTATCCACGCCGCTTCCCGATGACGTGCAGGAAAAACTGCTGCGCGAAAACGATCGCTTGTCCCGCACGCCGTTCGGTTCGCAAGAAGCGGGGATGATGACCACCTACTTGGACGCTGTGCTGGCGCTGCCGTGGGGAAAATACTCCAAAGAGCGGCTTAACGTGGCGGCAGCCAAAAAAATTCTTGACGACGATCATTACGGATTGGAAAAAGTCAAAGAGCGAATTTTGGAATATCTGGCGGTCAAGCAACTGCACCCGAAGTTGAAAAATCAAGTCATTTGTCTGGTGGGTGCGCCCGGCGTCGGAAAGACCTCTATTGCCGCTTCCATCGCGCGCGCCATGAAACGAGAATATGTTCGCGTTTCCCTTGGCGGAATTCGCGACGAATCGGACATTCGCGGCCATCGCCGCACCTATCTCGGCTCCATGCCGGGACGGATCATGACCGCGCTGACGCAAGCGGGAAAGTCCAATCCTTTGATTTTGCTGGATGAAATCGACAAAATGACGCAAAGCATACAAGGCGATCCCGCCGCCGCACTGTTGGAGGTATTGGACGGCGAGCAAAACCGAGCGTTCCGCGATCATTACTTGGAAATTCCTTATGATTTGTCCGATTGCCTGTTTGTCGCCACAGCCAACACCTTGGAAACGGTTCCCCGTCCTCTGATCGACCGTATGGAAATCATTGAAGTCAAATCGTATACCAAAACCGAAAAACTCAACATTGCCAAGCAGCATTTGCTGCCCAAACAGCTGCACCGTCACGGATTAAACAAAACCAAGGTGCGCATTGGCGATGACGCCATCGTGGAATTGATCGATTATTACACGCGAGAGGCAGGCGTTCGACAGCTGGAGCGAACACTGGCTTCCTTGATTCGCAAGGCGGCGCGCAAAATGGTGGAAGAAGATTGCAAGAGCGTTTCCATCAAAGCGGGCGATATCAAAGGGTATCTGGGCGAGCGCAAGCGATTGCCGGATCACATTGACGCAACCGACGAGGTGGGAACGGTCAACGGACTGGCGTACACAGAGCTGGGCGGAGATATGCTCCGTATCGAGGCAGCCGTACTGGACGGCACCGGCAAGCTGGAGCTGACCGGCTCTCTTGGCGACGTCATGAAAGAATCCGCGCGTGCCGCCATCACGTACACACGTTCCATTGCGGAAGAATACGGAATTGATCGCGACTTCTATCAAAAGAAAGATATTCACATTCACGTACCGGAAGGAGCGGTTCCCAAGGACGGTCCCAGTGCCGGG
>CAZDOX010000126.1:0-4050 GCA_964507155.1 uncultured Lachnospiraceae bacterium | reverse complement strand
AAAGCATCTTGACCGAGGGGCGTTGCATCAGCCCCATCGTGGTTTGGGACGGCGTGATCGTGGATGGTCACAACCGCTATCGATTTCTCAGCCGCCATCCAGAAATCGAATATGAGGTCTACGAAAAAGATTTTACTGACCGCAACGATGCTATTGCATGGATTTGTAAAAATCAGCTCGGTCGCAGAAATCTGACACCCGAACAGAAAAAGTATCTCATCGGCAAGCAGTATGAGGCAGAAAAGCAATCTCTTGGCGGTGAGAGTGATGTTGCCCGTAATGAAAATGGGCAGTTCGCCGCAATGTATCAAAATGATACACACGGTATATCATTCTCCGTGAGGATGCAGAAGCCTATCTGCAGAAGAAACGAGCCGAGAAGCGAAAAGAGATCCCCGTGGGGCTCTTCAACGCCAAGCCGACAAAGCAAGCGGTGGTGATCAATAATCACCGGCAAATGGATACCGAGAACATTATGGAATGTTATATCACGATCGCAGACGAGTGCAAGGACGACTTCAAAGCACACGTGGAAAAGCGACTTCGATACTTTCCCGACGCTATCACGGCAGACAAAGCAGCCGAGATCATGGAGTACGCCAAGGGAACGATACACGCTTATATTCAGCAAAAGCACATCTTCGCCGAGCAGATCAGCGGAAAATATATCATTCCAAAGAGTGCACTCGTGGAGTTCCTCGCCGATGACTTCGCCTTTGAGATCGTCCATAAATCCTTGTGGCATATGAATACGATCATTGGATTTATAGAGAAAAAGTAAAAAAGCACAGCCTCACCATCGTGGTAAGGCTGTGTTTTCAGCGTTTATGAAAAGATTTTTTTGATAATTGCAATCAGCTTGTCCCAAAAGGACGGACTATGTTGCGTAGAATCGTATTGCGTTGGATCGGGATAATTGGCTACGGTTGTCTTTCTTGCCCGTTCTTGTTGCTTGGCTCGCAGTGTTTCTTCCGCCTTTGCTTTTCGTATTACGGCGAACGGATCACTACCATTTATGATTCTATTGTAAAACCTTTTTACCCAATCCAGATCAGCCTCTGTGCAAATATCGGAATTCAATGTGCCAACTTCGTGAGCAAGCTGATTACGAACCCATCGAACGTGTTTCAACTGTTGGTAGTCATCTTCCCAAGTAAGTGCATATCGACGATTACACCACGGTGTTGACTCCATTTGCCTTATGTATTCGGAAACACCTTCCGCATTGGATAGACAATCCTTACATAAGCGATCAAGGCGTTTATATTCTTCTTGAAATTCCAAGTTCAACGTAAGCATAGAGCATCCCCCACATAAGAATAGCCACAAGGTTATCCCTTGCGGCTAATTTGCGGTATTAGCCGCGATTTGGCGGAGGGAAAGGGATTCGAACCCTTGTGGGATTGCTCCCAAACGGTTTTCAAGACCGCCTCGTTATGACCACTTCGATATCCCTCCGTGTATAAAATTGCTTTTGTTGGTGCTATTGGTTTTGATCCTGATACTGATACAATCTCGATTCTTTGGAAAACTTCATTTTACGAAACTTCCAATTTTGAAATTTTTGGCTCGCGGCTCTATGATCGCACTCATAACACACCGCGTATGTGATATCAAAAATATACTGTTCAACGGGAGAATTTCGCTATGCGAATTCTCGACACGCGGCTAATTTATGATCGCACTCATAACACACCGCGTATGTGATATCAAAAATATGCTGTTCAATGGGAGAATTTCGCTAAGCGAAATTCTCGACACGCGGCTAATTTATGATCGCACTCATAACACACCGCGTATGTGATATCAAAAATATGCTGTTCAATGGGAGAATTTCGCTAAGCGAAATTCTCAACACGCGGCTAATTTATGATCGCACTCGTAATATACCGCGTGTATTATACCACAAAAAGCTGTTGATATCAATACATTTTGCGAAAATTTTCAAAAATAATTTTATTTTCCGTGCGGTCTATGACCAACTTGGTCCATGACCAACACCGTTCCGATCGGTTTTGTGCATAGGGCGGGCACCGAGGCGGAAGCGGCGGGGAGAACTTGTGGCTGAAAGCTCTCCCCGTAATTTTACTTCTTCTGTTGTCGGCACCAGATGCTCATCACCAAGCGGTGCGGCAAAAATTTCACCAGCCGTGCCTGCGCGCGGGCAGAAACACCGCAAACCGACACGTCTTTTCCTCGCTTCATGTCGCGAATGGCGCGAGTGACCACTTCTTTTGCCGTATAGAATTTATTGTAGTAGCAAATGGTGTCATCTTTGACCGCATGATCGAAAAACTCCGTCTTGACCCAGTGCGGGCAAACCGCCATTTGGCGGATTCCGCGGCTTTTCCATTCCACATTCAGCGCGCGCGTGAACGACAGTACGAATGCTTTCGTCGCGCCGTACGTGTTGATATAAGGCACCGGCTGAAACGACGACATGGAGCCGAGCTGATACACTTGGCTGCCCTCGCCAAGATACGGCAGGGAAGTCAGCGTCACGCCGAGAAGCGCTTTGGCGTTCAAATCGATCATCCGATATTGATCGCAAAGCGGAATGTCTTCCGTTTTGCCGAAACGCCCGACGCCGGCTGCATTGACCAGCACTTCGATACGAGGCATTTCCGCCTGCAGCAGGGCGCCGTATTCTTCCACGCTGTCCTCGCGCGTCAAATCCAAGCAAACGGCTCGCACCGGCGCGCGCAATTCGCTCGCCATTTCCTCCAGCCGCTCGCGCCGACGGGCGATCAACCATATTTCGTCAAAGTTTTGCTGCGCGTCCAGCTGCCTGGCAAACTCTCGGCCCATTCCGGAGGATGCCCCCGTGATAACCGCAATCTTCTTCATTTTCATTTTCCATCTCCTTTGCCGCCACCGGCGACACAAGTTTTCTGCTTTTAGGCTTTTAGGCGACTTAAATTTTCAGTGCGCGTTCCACCGGGACCGCCCAAATCATGCCCTTGGCGTCGGTCTTTAGTCCGTGCTCGTGATTGACTTCATTCATAATGCGCGTAGCGTCGGTTTCGGTGGCAAGAATTAAAATAATCTCTTTTTCTTCGTTTGGCGCCGTCTCCGTTTCGTCAAACTGTTGCAGCTTTTCGTCGCCGGCAAGACGAGCGCGCAAAATCGTTCCGCCCGTTGCGCCGGCTTTTTTGGCGGTTTGCATGACTTGATCCGTGTAACCCTGATTGACGGAAATTAAAATCATTTGATATTTGTATTCGTTATTATTCATGGCAGGTACCTCTTTTTTGTTTTTGTCGGAAACGTCCGGCGTGCTGCGCGTTAAAATTTCCGCGCTCAAGCGATTGATGGCATTCAGAGGAATCATCATCATCAATCCTCCGTAACGTGGTGCGGTGTCCATGCTCTTAGCCAACCCGGCAGCCAGCGGCTCCACAAGCACGCGCGGCGCCAGACTGATCAAAATATCTTTATCATTGGTGCCGAGTCCGAAAATATCCATCATTTCGGACGGCGCTGTACCCAAACCCACCATTTGCAAGTGCAGGGAAATGCCTTGATCCTCCAATGTGGCGCGGTAGTGCTTTCCTTTGCCTCTGCCAATGATGGAGAGCACCATCATGATTTGCTGTTGTGCGGAATAACTCATGCGCGCTCCTCCTGTGAATAATAAATGATATCGTCTTCGATTTGTGCCAATTCGTGGCGAACGCGGTGCCGCATCCGACGCTGTTTAATTCGAGAATACAATCCCATCACTTGAATGGTGATCAACGGTGCCATGGCGACCATGGCAACAATGCCGAACGCGTTGGTCATGACGTCGCTGCCGATGACCTCGCATGCGCCGATGGCAAACGGTAACATGAATGTCGTCGTCATCGGACCGCTGGCAACGCCGCCCGAGTCAAACGCGATACCGGTATACAGCGGCGGGACAAAAAAGGTAATCACCAGCGCGATCGAATATCCCACAATCAAAATCGGCAGAAGCGGCAAGCCGGTGAGCACACGCAGCATGGAAATCCCCACCGAGACGGCAACGCCGATGGACAGCGCAAGGCCGATGGCGCGCTGTGAAATGGC
>CAZDOX010000125.1:0-4057 GCA_964507155.1 uncultured Lachnospiraceae bacterium | reverse complement strand
GATCTCCGCTTCCCGTCCGATCATGGGATCAATGCCGCCTCGCTTTGCCAGCGCCGTTAAATCTCGGGAAAATTGGTCCAGCACGCTCGGTTTGCGGCTCATGGCTCGCTCCGAGACGGTCTGCTCGCTATGTTCGTGCGACAAGGCGGCTTGTTGCGCTTTCCCCGCCACGTTTAAAAATTGCATAACATCTCGCTTGAGCGATTCTACGGAAACGCCGCACTCTTCCATCAAGTGGAGGGCGACGCCGGCATCCTCCCGCAGCAGCGCCATCAGCAAATGCTCGGTGCCGACACGGTTTTGTCCGTATTTCAGTGCTTCCATGGCGCTGCTTTCAATAATTTTTTGCACACGCGGGGTCATATCGCTCGCGCTGACGTAGGAGCGAGAACCGATTCCCGTCATCAAAACGATCGCGTCTTTGATATGATTGCTCTTCAGACCGTGTTCTTCCAACAAATGGGCAGCAATGCTGTCTTTTGTGTTGCTGAGTCCGAGAAGCAAATGCTCGGATCCGATATAGGTATGCCCCATTTGCTGCGCACATTCCATGGCATGATTGAGGGCATTTTGCGCTTTTTGCGTTAAATGATTGATCAATGCATATAACCTCGGTTTCTCCGGGGATCAAGGATGAAGGATGTCGTGTCAGATCGCCCGGTTTACCCTTATTATATCCAAAACGGGAAAAAATATGCAGCCTATACGTTTTCGTTGACCATTTGCTGATAGGCGCGAACCAAGGCGTCCCAAGTAGCGCGATCGACGCGCCCGGTATCCGGCAACAAATTGGCTTGCTGGAACAGACGGATCCCCTGCTCGGTATCTTCGTCGTAGACGCCGCCTTGGTTGTTGCGCGGCAATTCGTCAAACCATACGCTTAATTCATTGAGAATGTATTGCACAATTTCAACCAAAAATTGGTGATTTCCCATGCCCAGACTATACCCGATCGGAAAACGAGGGAAAGGAGAAAAACACGGGCCGTCTTCCCAGCGCAAAACGGATTCCATGTACGCGTCGAACAGACGGATCCACGTGGTGTAGTCGACAATGCCGCTGGCTTCCAAGCCGACCATTTGCTGGAAAATTTGCACGGCATTTCGCGTTTCTTCGCCATATATTCCGTCAATAGCGATAGGTGGAATCGGATTGTCCTCGTACAAAGCCAATTGTCGAAGATAGCGCTGCACATGCGAGGTGGCAACGGTAGGGGTATTTTGTTCTATCATGCGGTTGAGTATCCTCCTAAACTTCTACAAACTATATGCATTATGCGCCGATTTCATACCCGGGGTACTGTCCCTCTTGCAGACGATTTCCTTGGTACAAATCGTTGTACAAGGACGTGATGGTATTCCATGTGATTACGCCGACAACGCCATTGGCTTCCAATCCGTACAATTCCTGAACCGCTTCCACGGAAGCTTTCGTCATCTCGCCGAAATATCCGGTCACGTTGACGCCGGGCACTTCGGGCAAGCGGGTGGAAATATAGCTCAGATATTCTTGCAAAACTCGGACATCTTCCGATTCGGAGCCTATACGCAGCAGCACGCCGGGAAAAGGAAGAATATTCCCGTCCGTATAGCGAACCGGGATACGGATCACAATTCCGCGATAGGCACGATACAAGGCGTTCCATGTCTGTACGCCGACGATGCCGTCCGTCTCCAAGCCGAATATCCGTTGAAAACTGATGACCGCCGCTTCGGTATTCTCGCCGAAAATGCCGTCGACATCGACCGTCGGCGCAGTGCCGTAGTAGGGTTGAATATAATTGAGGTAAAATTGCAAATTACGTACGCCGAGTCCCACCGATCCTCGCGACAGAACGCCCGGGTATTGTCCGGAAACCTCGGACAGTTCAATTCCCTCGGACGTCAACTCATTCAGCCGTTTGACCCCCGCATAAATCCTTGCGACGGCATACCATGTCGCATTTCCGACCACGCCGTCCGGCGTCAGCTGAAAAATTTCTTGGAAGCGTAGGACGGCAGCTTGCGTATCGGTAGCGAAAATTCCGTCGGTGGCAACAATTTTGGGAATGGAGGGGTAATTATCAGAAATGCGATTGAGACGAATCTGCAGCACCCGCACGTCGTCTCCGCTGCTTCCCAACTGCAATGCGTAGGGCGGCGCGCTTGACGTAAGCGAACCGACGGGAACTTGGGTTACCAGTTCGATATCGTCTCCGTAATACGATTGCAAAATTTCAAAGGGGGTGAGTCCGTCGTCGGCCAAGGTGACGCTGCCCCATTGAGAAAGACCGCCGGGGCATGTGACGCGCACCCCATCACAGTATTGTGCATAAAGCGGCTCAATATTCCCGTTTCGGCGAATGTATGAATTAAATATTTCTCCGACGATGATCCGAATGTTTTCAAAAATATCCCGCTCGTACACGAAAGATTGATCAAACGCCGTTGAGTTTGTAATATCAAAGGCATATCCGCGCGAGGGGTAGTATTCCGTGTAAATGCGATTGAGCGCAAAGGAAATTTGTGCGTAGATATTGGCGCGCAGCGCATTTTCCGGCCAAGTCGGATAAATTTCGCTGGACGCGACGTTTTGAATATACTCAATAAAAGAAACGGTGACATTGCGCGCCGATGTGTCGCTCGGTGCGCCGAGATGCACCGTAATGCGCTCCGGAATGTAAGGAAACGTTGGCATGACTTTTGGTTTCTCCTTTCTCACAGCAAAGGGTTAACGCCCTCTTCCACGCGCTCCCCCAGCGGAACGTCGCCGTCTTGTATGCTTCCCTCCGGCAATGGGATCAAATAGGCGTTTTGAATGGACGTGATTCCGTCATAAACAGGAACACGAATAAACTCTTGCGGATAAAAGCCGGAAAAGGAAACGTCAATGTGGTAAAATTCGTAAGGAACCCCTCCGGGTGTAAACGAAACTTCGCGCGGCGGCGCGGCAAGTGGGATTCGATCGGTATTTCCGTCGCGATCGGTAAGCAAGATGCGGTAAACGTCTCCCGATCGCCGAGGGGAATCTCCCGCCGCGTCGGTGTTGTCGGCGCTTGCCGCGTCGGTCCAAATTTTTACGGTGGCTCCTTCCAGCGGGATGGCGCCTCCCGCCGTGGTTGCACGGACGATCAAATACCCCGTGCCTAATGGTTCCGATTTGTTTTGTTCCATGGTGCTCTCTTTGTATACCTCCGTCCAACAGATTGCTCTCGCAACAGCAGTGTATGCAACAAAAAAGAAGATTGACTTTCCGGATCAATCTTCTATATTCGATATAGTCTTAAAGGGACCTTTAAAATAGGAAGTCGCCGCGGCAACGTCTGCGGCAATGGCGGCACGCAGTCGGTTTAAATCGGAGAATTTGATTTCCCCGCGCAGTTTTTGCAAAAACGAAAGCCGAACGACCTTGCCGTAAACGGTATCGTGAAAATCAAGCAGATAAGTTTCACAATTGACGCGGCAGCCGTTCTCGCCGGCATTTTCGACGGTTTCGACGGTGGGGCGAAGACCGATGTTGCTGACGCCGCAGACCGATCGACCATCAATCCGACACACCGACGCGTAGACGCCGTGCGCGGGGACAATTTTTCCTTTTGGAAAGGACAGATTGATCGTGGGAAATCCGATGGTGCGCCCCAACTGTTTGCCGTGTTCTACCGTACCGACCAAAGAATACGGGCGGCAAAGCAGCCGATTGGCTGAAAAAACATCCCCCGCCATAAGCAAATGACGAATGGTGCTGGAGGAAATGATCGTGCCGTCCGAAGTGTCGGACCGTATGCCGTCGTCCGTCATACGCAGGCAAGGAACCACGGTGCAAAGCGAGCCGAATTGCGCGCGGAGCAGATCGACGCTTCCGCTGCCGTTTTTGCCATAGCGAAAGTTAAAGCCGCAGCTTACCGCGTCAATCGCGCAAGTATCGCGCAAAACGGAGGTAATAAAATCTGTGGGGGATAGGTCGCGCAGCGTGGCAAAATCCGCGAGAAAGGCATACCGGATGCCGCATGCGGCAAACAGACGCAGCTTTTCTTTCTGCGTGGTCAACTCTCCCTCCCCGCGCGGATCGGTATACCTGC
>CAZDOX010000124.1:0-4087 GCA_964507155.1 uncultured Lachnospiraceae bacterium | reverse complement strand
CGAACACGCAGACAGCCAAAAACAGATACAACAAAATATCCGTCGTGATTTGCTTAATTTTTTTCAATTTCGTTTTTGTCATGGTTCTTATTCCTAATACTTATTTGATGATCACATGATCCGGATCGCTGGTCGCCGTCACCAGCAGCTTGAAATCCGCCTCGGCGCCCTGCGCTTCGTTTCCCACCTCCGCGGGCATGTAAAACGACACGTAAATGTCGTTGTCCCCGCCGTCGGTAAAGTCGACGGCAAGCTCCATCGCCTCCTGCTCAAACATTTCCGAAAGACGACGATCGCACAGCGTCTTTCCGTCCTGCTCCAGGCGGACGTACGCGTAGTCTTTGAGCGTCAGCGACGGGTTTTGATCGTCAAAGCGCAGCGTAAGCCGATACTCTTTGGCATATTCGCTGCTCAAACGCAGCGTGTAATCGCCGCTTTCCCCCGGGCGCAGGCACAACTCGTCAAAGAGAACCTCGCATCTCTCGTCCGGCGCGATGCTGATTTTGATGACGTGCTTGTCGGCTCTCAAAAAGTACACGATCAATCCAACGCCGAGCAAAATCACGACGCTGAGCACAATCAGTGTGAGATTGGTCAGCCGTTTCTTGGCGGTAGCGGGTGTGGTCGTCATGATGATCCATTCCTTTCCTATTCAGATTC
Source organism: uncultured Lachnospiraceae bacterium (assembly GCA_964507155.1). Taxonomy (GTDB): domain Bacteria; phylum Bacillota; class Clostridia; order Oscillospirales; family CAG-272; genus SIG644. The sequence continues at coordinate 3,427 of CAZDOX010000124.1, read as the reverse complement.
AGATTCAAATTCAGACTGATCTGCCGGCGACTCGTTCAGGTACGAAGCCAGCATGCAATACAACACATGGAAGATATGCGCGCGATTTTCTTCGCTGTTTTCCAGCTCACCGTTATACACGCGAACGGCAAAATCGAAAAATGCGGTAAATACGCTGTGCAAAATGGCGATCACGTCCGCGTCTTGCTTGAAAATCGGCAGCAGCCGCCGGATCATTTCTTCAAACAACGTCAGGTGCTGCTCTTGCGATTTTCCCTTGAAGTAGGCGGAATAGTAATAGCGGACGTAGCAGCGGCCGTGCTCCTCGTGGTCGACGGCATATTGCCAAGTAGCAAGAAATACGTCGTACAGCTTTTCTTTGGTTCGGTGGTCAAAGCGGTCGACAGCGGCGGCGCCCGTCTTGATGGCGGAGAACACCTCGCGGTCCAGCCGGCTGAACGCTTGCGCAAACAGTTCTTCCTTGCTGCCGAACAGACGATAAATGTAGACTTCATTCATTTTGACGTCCGGCAAGGATCCGCCGCAAAACGTCAATTCTTTGGTGGTCGCTTTTTCAAATCCTCCTTCTGCGATCAAGTGGATCGCGTTGTCGATCAATAATTGTTTCATTTCGTTTTCGCGTTTCATGTGTCTTTCGATTTCTTCTTTCCTTTTTTCGCTTTTTTGGCTTTTTTGGTATGGGTTTTTTGTTTCCCATCGAACGCGGATTCGACATTCGTATGCAAACACTACACCGATTCGATAAAAAAATCCACTTTTCACTGTCAGTGGATTCACACAGCTAAAAAGGCGACATAACGGAAGTTATGCTGTACCGCCTTGATAACGTAACGGAAGTTATGTTGTTATTTCATTTCTATGCGCCGAACCCGCGGGGTATGATCGACGGTGCAGAACAAAAAATAAGCATGACAATAAGGCCTTTCCTCCCATTTTTTAAAAAAATGCGAACAAAAGGCTTTTTTGTCATGTAAAAATGCAGACTTTTTTTGAAAAATCTATTGAAATTCGGAACGATCTGTGATATAATACGGTATGTACGAGGGATTCGTACTTGAAGAATACAACATAACTTCCGTTACGTTATCAAGGCGGTACAGCATAACTTCCGTTATGTCGTTTGAGGTTCGGTGCAGGGTCGCCGAGCTTTTTTATTTTAGGTTCTTCATAGGAAATGGTGTTTGGGGAAATCCGATCGGCAGCATTTACTTTTACAAGATCCGGGCGTCGTTTGCCGGGGCGGATGATGACGCGACCGGATTTCTTCGTTCGTATCTATTTTTCCCCTCACCCCCTGCCCCCTCTCCCGCACGCGGGCAAGGGGGGTGTCCTTAGTTTTTCTGTCAGGGGAGCAAGCTCCCCTGACGACCCCTCGACAGTTGACGGGAAGATGGCGAATAATTTTTGCACCGTCTTTGGAACAGCAGCCATACTTTTGATATAAAGTTCTTGAAGTGGGGTCTGGGGAGGAACTTCTTTCAAGAAGTTCCTATCCCGCTATTTGACGTCCCGCCCCCGAGAGCGAGGAGGAATCCTTAGTTTTTCTTGTCAGGGGGAACACGCTCCCCTGACGACCCCACGGCAGTTGACGGGAAGATTGCTGATAGTTTTGCACAGCCTATATATCTGTAGCCGCACAGCCAAGGAGGTGGGGGTGCGGGGAGGAACTTCTTTCAAGAAGTTCCTATCCCGGCGTTCTCTTGCGACATAAACGCTCAAACACCAATCATGATGAAGAACCTTATTTTATACAACCAATCGCATGTGTTCCATTTTGCGGCGGTGTTCCGCGCCGGTGGTCACGATATAGACGCGCGTTGTGTTGATATTCGTATGCCCGAGGAGGTCCGCCAGCTTGGCAATGTCTTTTTCCATGCCGTAAAAAGTGCGGGCGAACAGATGGCGCAAATTGTGCGGAAACACCTTGCTCGGTGCAACGCCGGCTTCCGCGCACAGCGCTTTCATTTCCCGCCAGATGTTGCTGCGGTTCATCGGCTTGCCCGATTTCGTGACGAAAATCGCCCCCGATGTGATGTGACGCTCCTTGGCATATCTCAGCAACTTTTTCTGCAAGGTCGCCACAATGAAAACGGTGCGCGTTTTGCCTTTGCAGGACACAACGGCTTGCCCTTTCCTCGCCGCTTCGACGGTGATGTGCGAAAGCTCGCTGACCCGAATCCCCGTGGCGCAAATGCTCTGGATCAAAAGCGACAACCTCTCGTTGTGCTTGCCCGCGGCGGCGGCGACCAAGCGACGATATTCCTCTTTGGTCAACTCCTTTTCCGCCGGACAAAACGCTTTTTTCTGTACCTTGAATTGCTTCACACATAAATCATGCCACCCGCAAAAACGAAAAAAGCAGTTGAGCGCCGCCAGCATAGAGTTGGCGCTTGCCACGGCGTATCGTTCGCCGAGCCGCTCTTTGTAGGTAAGCACCACCGCCCTGGTGATCTCTCCCGTGCCGACAAACGCAAAAAAATACCCCACGTCGCGCAGATACTTTTCCACCGTCGCCTCGCTCCGCTCTTCCTCTCTCAAATATGCCTCATACTTTTTCAATAATATCCCTTCGATTTTTTTCATAGCTCTCTCCTTTGATCGATCTTTGGTATATTATTTTACCAGATTTTTGCGAATAATTCCAAAAATCTCGATCATGTCCCGGGGGGAGGTTCTTGACGGTATAATCCCCTTAGAGTAGACACTTGAAAAAACAAAAAGTTTTCAAGACTATAATGTGCCCCCTATCTACTTGGCAGGAGGCACATTACGAATGTATTAACATAAGATTTCCGGCAAACTGCAACGAAACCACGAGACAGTATTTCAAGGTTGAGGTTTTCGGTAACACTTATTGTGACGCAAGTATAAACGGTGCGTAAATTGCGAAGATAACGTTGCTTGCGGAGATAATATTAAGATGTGTATTATTGCGGCGAAAGTATTGAGTGCAAGACAATAGAGATCAATGCGGAGTGTCAAGGAAATATTATTGATAAATAATACCTAACCGGCCTCCGATTTTGCCGACTATACGGGCGTAACAATCAGATGATCGATCATATATGAGCGAATGATCAGCGCAAGAAATGCGCAAAATGCTTGTTCCGGCACTGTTCAGACCGCATTTATTTCGCGGAGATTTAGGATAGTTTGTATCCCTATTTTCATAAATAATCCACCTCACTTTTAGGATTCATCTACCGATACAGAAAGCATTTGCCAAAAGAATATCAAACAAAAAAGTCCACCGCGCAAGCGATGGACTTTCGTTTGGTGCACCTCCGGGGACTCGAACCCCGGACCCACTGATTAAGAGTCAGTTGCTCTACCAACTGAGCTAGAGGTGCAAAGGTACGAAACGGAAGCAACGATAAGGCCCACAGAAAATCGAACAAAGGAGGAGAGCAGAGGAAACTCAAGAAAT
>CAZDOX010000123.1:0-4129 GCA_964507155.1 uncultured Lachnospiraceae bacterium | reverse complement strand
AAAATGGCAAATTACAGAAGAGGTCGAATTAACGACGAAGTGACCAAAGAAGTGGCGCAAATTTTGCGTGAAGTGAAAGACCCAAGGGTGCGTGACGCATTTGTCAGTGTGACCGGAGCCGAGGTGACGCCGGATTTGAAGTATGCCAAAATTTATTATTCGTTTTTAAATGGGGACGAAAAAGAATTGCGCCGCGGACTAAAGGCTGCTGCTGTTTTTATTCGCGGTAACTTGGCAAAACGGATGAATTTGCGCATGACTCCCGAGCTGATGTTCGTGCGCGATACTTCCTTGGAATATGGTGCGCATATCAATTCCTTGCTGAATCGGATCGAGGGCGAATTGGCGGAAATTGACGCGCGCGAGGCACAAGAACTCGCATCGTGCGACGAAAATCGGGACGATGGCGAAAAGGATTAAATCAGATGAAAAAGACAGAAACAGACGATAAAATTCGGTATCAATCCGGTCTTTCTTGTTCCCAAGTTTGTGATCGCTTGTGCGCGTGGAAAGACATGGACGCTCCCGTGGTCATTTTGTTCCATGCAAGACCGGATGGGGACGCGGTTGGCTCGGCGTTCGCTTTGCGGATGATTTTAACTACCATGGGTTTACATGCCTATTGCTTATGTGCCGATGAAGTGCCGGATCGCCTGCGCTTTATCGTGGCAGATGAGCAAAGCAGCGTTCTGGAAACCTCGTTACCCGCCCTATATGAGGGGGATGCGACAAAGGTAATCAGCGTGGATACCGCTTCTCCTTCGCAAATGGGCGCGTTGGCGCAGTGCTGGCAGCAGCGTGTTGACCTGATGATCGATCACCATCAAAGCGGGACGCCGTATGCGGACGGTTTGGTGGATCCGAGTGCGGCTGCCACCGGTGAACTGATCTACGACGTAGGACGGGAGCTTTTGACGCGGGGGGGCATCTCCTCAATTTCGGCGCAGGCGCAAGTGGCGCTGTATGCGGCAATCAGCTCGGATACCGGGAGTTTTCGTTATGCCAATGTGACGGAACGGACGTTCGCCATAGCTGCCGATTTGCGCAAAAACGGAACGGACACCGCGTGGGTCAGCCATGCGCTGTTTGAAAGCAAGCCGTATTCGCAGCTTGTCGCCGAGCATGTGGGATTTTCGCAAATGCAACGTTGGCTGGACGGGCGCGTTGCGGTGATTCCGTTTTCCCATGCCATGAAAATGCAACATTCGCTCGCCGATTCGGATTTGGAAACGCTGGTTGACGTCGCGCGCGTGGTCGATGGCGTGGACATTGTGATGGCTGTTCGCCAGCCGACAGAGGATGGGTGTTTTCGCGTTTCCATGCGTTCCTCGGGTGCGTTTTGCGTAGCTTCGCTGTGTGAACGTTTCGGCGGCGGTGGACATGCCAAAGCTGCCGGATGTACCATTTCGGCAGAGAATATGGACGCGGTTTTGTTGCAACTGCGTCAGGCGCTCACCGAAGAGATTGCCATACAAAACGCTTGAGAAAACAGATAAAACAAGAAAAACAAAAAAAGTGAATCGGATTGAATAACTCCTTGCTTTTTTGCCCATGATAGGGTAAGAAAGTGAGGAGTTTGTTATGAAATTAAAGAAAAGACTGATTTTTCCACCGCGCATCTCAGCCGTGACGACGATCGTGGCGATCGTTTGCGCATTGTTTTTACTGGGGAGCGTTGGGTACATGTATCTTCCCGTACATGGGGAAGAAAAAATTTACGATTCTGTGATCCGCCTGCATGTGTTGGCCAATTCCGACAGCGAAAGCGATCAGCAAGATAAATTGGCGGTTCGAGACGCGGTTCTGGCGGTGGCTGCCGCCGCGACCGAACAGTGTCAAACCCAAGAGCAAGCGCAAATTGTGCTGGATGCCATTCGTCCCGAACTGAAAGAAACGGCAGAGTCGGTTTTGCGTGAACGCGGGCGAGAGAGAACGGTTACGGTAACTTTGACCAAGGAGAAATATCCGTGCCGCACCTATGACACTTTTTGCTTCCCGGCAGGGGAATATGTCTCGTTGCAGATTTTTATCGGCGAAGGCGAGGGGCAAAATTTTTGGTGCGTTTTATTCCCACCCATGTGCCTCGGGGCGGCGAGCGTGTCGCACCGTGAGGCGGAAGATGCCATGATTTCGGTGGGACTTAACGCCGATCAATATCGGATCATCACCGAAACCAAACAGACCAAATATAAAATTCGATTTCGTATCTTGGAATTTTTTGAAAATCTCAGTTGATTTTTTAAACTGCAATTCAGATAAAAAGGAAAATAAAAAGAGCATATCCGGTCCATTCCATATCATCCGTGTTCGGTGGATCGGGTATGCTCATTTTTTACAGTATTTGCAAAAGTCCCGTCAAAAAGGCGGCCGCAGCTGCGCCGATCGCTACGACCAGCAAAGAACGCCCGGCAAGAGCCAAAAGAATGGCAACGACAAGTCCGATTGCGGCGGTCAGAACGCTGCCGGTAGAAGAAAAAACGGCGGGAAAGACCATGGCGCTAAGCACCGCATACGGCAGATAGTACAGTAAACTTTGAATAAAACGGGATTCGATTTTTTTTCTGAATAGGACAAAGGGCGCCATACGAATCAGATAGGTGACCGCAGCCATCACGAGAATGTAGACGCATACTGTCAGATGAGGTTTCATAGGTCGCTTCCTCCTTGTGCGGATTGATCCTCATGCATAGGGTCAGAATCAATCGGACGAACCAGAGCCGCTCCAACAGCGCCGATCAGCGCGGCGATGATAATAGCAAATCCGGAAGTGATCCATTGCAACCAAGGAAGATAGGCGATGGCGCAACTGGCGGCAATCGCAAGCAGGGAGGAAAGTAAAACTCCGCGATCGGTTTTGGCGGGAGGTACGACAATAGCGACAAACATACCGTAAATCGTGATTCCGAGCGCGTGTTTTAAAGCGTCCGGAAGAATAGTTCCGGCGACGGAACCGAGCAGCGTGCCCAGCGTCCATCCGACAAGAGGCAAAAGAATCAAGCCGTATAGGTAAGCGGGGGAAAGATTTCCCTTATGCGCCGATGCGACGCCAAAAATTTCATCCGTTATGCCAAAAGAGGCACATAGGCGGTTCGGGGTGGTAAACGTGGGGTCCAATTTTTGCGTTAGGGACAAACTCATTAAAAAATAACGAATATTGATCACCAATTGAGTCAGTGCGATTTCGAGCGCGGTCGCGAGCGTTAACAGCGCTACCGTCCCGTCGGAGGTGATGCTGGAAAGACCTGCCATCTGTCCGGCAGAAGTCAGATTGGTTAAAGACATGAGCACCGCCTCAAGCGGGGACAAGCCGCTGTTGATGGCACTGACGCCAAAACCAAAAGAAACGGACAGATATCCGAGTGCAATCGGAATACCGTCCTTTAATCCGTGAACATATAAGCGAGAAGATTTCATATCGGCCTCAAATTTTTGTTGTGGGAGAATTTGTTTTTAAGCTTGGGGAAACTTTCACCGTGACAGTTGAAAGCTCCCCCGTGATACAAGAATTGACGATCGCAGGTGGGCGGATCGCTCAGTTTGCTCGGAACAGCTTGGTGCGAATGTATTCGCGAATATTGATGTCGTCTCCACGACATGCTTTGATAAAATTACTGAAATGCTTGCAAAAAATCAAGAGAGAACCGGCTATGGCAAAGCACAGCGCCGTTTTTTCTTGCTCGTGAAAGGTGACGTACAAAGGAAATGTGACCGACGCGAAAAACGGAATGATAAAGGAATGGTTGACCAGCAGCAGACATGCTATGGAAATACCGAGCATCCAGAGAAACAGAGAGGGCCGGTAAGCAAGTACCACGCCGGCAAACGCCGCCAATCCTTTACCGCCTTTAAATTTCATGTAAAAAGGGAAACAGTGCCCGGCAACCGCGCAAAATCCGGATGCCATGATCACGGTCGTTGACAGCGGAACGAGCAGTTGAGCCAGTTTCACCGCGAGATATGACTTGAGAATATCAAGCAGCATAACCAGCGCGCCCCATTTTTTGCCCAAAATCAAAAGGGTATTGCTGGCACCGAGATTTCGTGTGCCATGCTCGCGAAGATTAACGTGTTTGATACGAGAGAAAAACGCTGCCGGGTTGATGGAACCGAGCAAGTAGGCACAAATCAG
>CAZDOX010000122.1:1599-4174 GCA_964507155.1 uncultured Lachnospiraceae bacterium | reverse complement strand
ACGCCGTCTCCTCGCGGGGGCAGAACCATCTCAAACGCCGAAGTTCCCGCCCCGCGCCCCGACGGTACATTTTCCCGCGTTCCGTAGGGACCGGCGTCCTCGACGGTCCGTTCTACGCCCATGTCCGATGGAAACGCCAAATCACGTAAAAGTAATGCCATTACCCTTGCGATATAGACGTTCAAGCACCATCATGATAGCGAAAAAGAGAGGGACTTTTGAAAAAGTCCCCCCCTCTCTCTCTGTTTATATGGATCAAATCAATCGTTCCCATGTAAATATCCCTTGTCGGCAAGCAGCTGCATGAAGAAACCACCGACGACCGAACGACATTGAAATTGGCATTGCAACGAGGTCACCGTGTCGTACCAATCCGTCAACGGAACCCTCGACGGCGACAGATGGTAAGCAGTCCATACCGGTGCGATCAACGTTTCAAAGTCTCGACGATCCTCGCTCAGGGTAGCTGCCCAAACAATCCAATCCGACTTGGTATACGTGCGACGGCTGTCCAGCGGTACTCCGTAAGGATTGGTTTGCTTGACGTAACGACCAACTTCCGCTGCACGAACATACGACGGGAAGATGTCGGTGCCAAAGATTTTATCCCACACCATGTTGTACTTTAGACTAAACGTATTCTCACGATCAAACGCCAATCGATAAGACCCGTCCGCATTGTGCGCGCGGGAAATATAACGCGTTGCTTTTTCTCGCGCAAGTGCTAAATACGATTCATAGGAATCCGTGTCCCCCATAACGCGATACAAAATTCCAAACGACGCGATACCCATGATCGCCTTGATGGTCAAATTACCGTTATGCGGCATGTGTCCGGCAAAATCATCGGTGCACAGCTGATTGGCCGGGTCATCACCATATTCGATCAGATAGTTCGCCCACTGACTCAGCAGATCCATATGTTCCTCGGCAAAATCGGCATTTCCCAGAGCCTGCGCCGCAGCGGCTTCCATGATCAGCATGTTGCCACATTCTTCCAGCGGCATTTGGCGTTCGGGAACCAATTTTTTCGTTTTTGCGTCGCGCGAATACGCTTGACCGTTTAAGTGCGGGTAGCGTCCCGCGTCATGGGGCGCAAAGTCAAAGACCCACTCGTCGCTGCGTGCCATGCGATAAATCGGGCGCAGCATGGCTTGAACCAGTTTGGGATTATACAGTAGGTACAAAGGAACCGAAGGATAACTGACATCGACCGTCGCCGCACAGCCGTTGGAGAAATTTTCCTTGGAAATGAACAGAAGTTGTCCTTGCTCATCCAGCACCAACTTGTGCGCGCCGATACTTTGGCGCAACGCTGCCAGCAATAATTCGGCATACTTCTCCCCGCCGGCGCGAACCGCATCGGCAAACAACGTGTTTGAAAACGTTTGGCAACGTTCAATCAGCGACAAATACTCTGCATGCGCCTCGGCGATGGCTTCTTCAATAGTTGGCGTGAGTGACTTCCAGTAAGCCTTCAGCGGTTGACCGAAATATTGAATACTCTCGCCGTCGTCATACGCAAACGAGAACAGCACGCTATCATTGACGCAAGCCTCGGCGACCACATATGCCATACCGTCATCGCTTTGTTCGCGCGAAACGGCCGACAGTGCACCGCCTGACGATACGGTCAAGTAGAAATATCCCCAGTCAATGCGCAGATCGTCGCCGGATCGTTGCAATACCGGCTGTTTGACGCTTCCCATTTTCATGGAAGAAAGACCGTCAATGATCACCGGGGTAATCGTCACCTCGTCTTGACCGGCTTGATCCAGACAAATCTGCTCCGAAACGGCAACACGAACCGTGACGCTGTGCTCTTCTCCGTCGATGGAGCGGGAAATCAGTTCCAAAAAGCTGATAGGACGAGAAATCAGGTATTCATCCGACGGAATCGTCGGCGTAGTAAACAAGGCGGTCAACTCCACGCCGGCAGCGCGGAAGACGTACGTTGTGGTCAGCGCTTCCACATCCAGACGTACTTGTTCCATTGCCATTACTTGCCCGTCTTGACGCGCTCCCATGAATCGATAGGTAACTCCGTCAATGGTTGCCTCGCCGATCATGGTCATGGGACGATTGGACCAGTGGCAGGTGGTAACGTCACTCAGACGATCTGCCGGCGACCATACGCTGAAATAGGGATCTACGGTAATCAGGGGGACGGATGGAATTCGCAGTTTCATACAATCAATCCTCACTTTTATATTTATTTTAGGCCATTACCACGTCAATCCTTGTTCTTTCGCTTCTTTTGCCATGCGGAAGAAATTATACGGATCTACCAATTCAAAATTAGCTTCCGGTCGCGCCGCTTTCAATGCTTCGATTAACCGATCGTGATCGGTTGGCGAAACGAGAATGGTGCGGAAAATGTGAAATCTCTTTTCCTTGGGAAGCTGATCGACAAAGTGAAGCATGGTTTCCACGCAACGCTCCACATTGATATGCTCCACGCCGGCATCGCAAGTTTCACGCATATAAACCGCATTGCCGACAATCGTCGTTTCCGCCGGTCCGTTGTTCATACCGGCACCGATGATATACCGAGAAAAGTCTTCCATCTCCTGCT
>CAZDOX010000122.1:0-1589 GCA_964507155.1 uncultured Lachnospiraceae bacterium | reverse complement strand
GTCCGTCAATGATAAAGCCGATCACCTCCATATCAAAACGATCGAAATAGCGGTGATTGTGTGCGTCGTTGACCGCATGCCCGTCCGGCAAGCCGGAAAAAGGACGAGGTTCGTACAGCAAGCGAGGATTATTATATCCCGCTCCGCTGTCTCCTGCTTCAAAATAATCGTTTTTGGTATAGTTTTTGTAGATAAAATCAAATGCCATCGGAATACGATCGGACAGATTGGGATTGAAGCACCACATCAGCGGATTTTTTCCCAGCATCGGATCTTGGTACCAGCGCGGGATATGCTTGGCGGTCCAAGCGCCCGCGTCATAATCGCCGACATAAAACAGCACGTAGGTTTTGTTCGGATCAAAGGTCATTTGAACTTCCGGTCGCGGATTATGATACGCTGCGTCCAACGGAAAATGCGTAAACGCCGAGGCGTTCGCCAAGCCGCAGTACCCCGCAGCGTCGGCATCTTTGACACAATTGTAGCAAGAAAGGATCTCCGTGAAACGCCACTCGCTTTCCACTCCGCCGTGCTTTCCTTTGTTTCCCGCCTCCGTGTACTTGATATGCCACGGAATAAAGCCGCAAACCGTCGTCATTTCTTGTCCGTTTGTCTTTTGATATTGACGCATAAACACTTCTTGCATGATGGCAAAATCGGCGCCGAGCGGCTGGTTTTCATCATCCCACGGCGTTTCGTCGTCCCAGCAGCTGACGTCAAACACAAAGGCTTTTTTGGCAATCGCATAGTCATGATTGGGAACGAACAGATTGCCAAGATCGGGATAGTACGGCTCGTCGCGGCGCAACCCGCCGCCGTCTGCGGTATAAACCAAGAGTGTCGGGTTGGTTTGATCCATATACTTCTCCAGTGCCCACACGTAAGCGTCGCATTTGGCAGAACCGGTAGAGGGGCGCGTCGTGTCCGGGATCATGCCGCGACCGTTAAACTTTCCGACCAGATCAAGACGAACATCCGCTCCGGTCGCATTCCTCACTCGGGTCAGTATGCCGGTATCCGAGAGGTCATAGCGAACCGGCAAACAACCGTCCACCCCGCACGCCGTGGTGGCCACATTCATGGTGGCGGGAACCGTCCAATCCCAAAGCGCCAATCCGCAACTGCGAATAAAATCGCCGTATAAATCCAAAAATTCATCAAAAGAAGATATTTCCCGCTGTTTGATTCCGTGCATGAAATTTCCTTCTTTTGTCATATAGTCCAGCCAAAATTGATCCGACGGTTGCCAAAACAGATAAATCTCGGGGAAATCGCGATTTCTTAATCCTTGTACCGCGACGATCAGCTTTAACATATCGTAGCGAAGGACGGTGTCCTCCTTGCACTCGGCAAGAATCTGTTCCACATGCAGCGTGTATAATGTTCTTTCCATCATTGCCCTCTCGATTCTTTGGTTATATCCTTTTTTTCGTATAAACAACGAAGATGTTGTTTTCACTATTATACAAGATTGATCCGTAAAAGTCAAGACTTATTTTGAATTTTACTATTGCTTTACTATTGCTATGTTGCCGTATGTCGCGCCAAAGGGCAGGCAGGTTTGGCGGTCGCGAAAAAAGCATAAAAGC
>CAZDOX010000121.1:0-4196 GCA_964507155.1 uncultured Lachnospiraceae bacterium | reverse complement strand
CCGTTCACCATCTTCAAAATGCGCTCCACCTCGCCGCCGAAATCCGCGTGTCCCGGCGTGTCCACAATGTTGATTTTTACGTCTTTGTAGGTAACCGAGGTGTTTTTGGCAAGAATGGTAATGCCGCGCTCGCGTTCCAGCGCGTTGGAATCCATGACACGATCCGTCGTTGCTTGGTTCTCCCGATACGCGCCGCCTTGTTTCAGCAATCCGTCCACCAGCGTGGTCTTTCCGTGGTCGACGTGGGCGATGATGGCAATATTTCTCAAATCTTCTCTGGTCACAGTCTCTTCTCCTTATGGTTCGTTTCGTGCTTGACAATTGATAGGTATACTTTTAACACTATATTATATCACACTTTCGGTTCGGAATAAATACGAAAAAAAACGGTTTTTTTCTTTGTTTTGAAACTTTTTTTGTATTTTTTGTTAAAAAAGGACCGCTTTTGAAAAAGCGATCCGTTTTTATCGGTTACAAATTGGTCTGTTCGCGGAAAAAGATCTGTCCCGTTGCCGCGTCCATACGATCGACAATCGCCAAAGATTCCAGCGGATATCCGAGGTTTCTGATGACGCGCCCGCCGATTTGGAAGCCTTTTTCCACGGCAATGCCGATTCCCTCGACCGTCGCGCCCGCGCCCTCGGTGATGGAGATCAACCCCTGCAGCGCACAGCCGTTCGCCAGAAAATCGTCGATAATCAAGATGTGATCGTCCTCGGTCAAAAAGCGCTTGGAAACAATCACCTGATTTTTGCACTTATGTGTAAACGATTCCACTTCCGCCACATGCATATCGCCGTCCAAATTGACGCTTTTGGACTTTTTGGCAAACAAGACGGGCACGCCGAAGTATTTTGCCACAAAGCAGGCGATTCCGATCCCGGAGGACTCAATGGTCAGCACTTTGGTCACGGGTTTATCGTGAAAGCGGCGATAAAATTCCTCGCCCATTCGATCCAACAGCTCAATGTCCATCTGATGGTTCAAAAAGCTGTCCACCTTAAGTACGTTTCCCTCTTTGACTACGCCATCGCGTAAAATCCGCTCTTCCAGAAAGTTCATGCTGCCTCCCCATTTCGACCGAATGACGGTGTTTGCACCATTATACTCCTTTTCCGCATAAATGTCAACGACAATTCTCGATTTTTTCCGATTTTTCTTTTCGCTCCGCTTCCGCCGCGTTCGCCAGCATCAATTTTAGGCGATTTTCTTGGTTGACGCGGGTCGCGCCCGGGTCGTAATCGATGGCGACGATGTTGATTCCGGGATAAGCGTCGCGCAGCGGCTTCATCATTCCTTTTCCGCAAATATGGTTCGGCAGGCAGCCGAACGGCTGGGTGCACACGATGTTTTTCACCCCGTGTGAATACAGTTCGATCATTTCCGCCGGGAGCAGCCACCCCTCGCCCATTTTAACGCCGAGATTCATATGCGCGCGAATGCCCTCGATGGTTTCTTCGATCGGCGTCGGTGCGTCAAATCTGCCGTCCTCGCGAATCATGGCGCAAAGGCGCCGTTGCTGTCGGGTCAAATACTTCCATGCCGCCAGCCAAGGAAGATACGCCACTCCGCCGACGCCGTACAGCTCGTGATCCATCAAATTGTTATACACGCAGTACATGACAAAGTCCAGCAAGCCGGGAACCACCGTCTCGGCGTCGTTTTCCAACAAAAACTGCGCCAGATTGTTGTTGCCGAGCGGAGAAAACTTGACATAAATTTCCCCCACCACGCCCACGCGAACTTTTCGCTCGACATTCGGGCGGCGTTCGATGGCGGAAAAATCGTCCAGCATGCGTCGGCACTGCTTCATGACCTTGCCAAAGGAAACGCCGTCTTCGTCCATTTTTTCCACCAACTCCTTGGTGTACCGATCGGCAAGCGCCGCCGCCGTGCCGGGATGCGCCTCGTACGGCTCCACCTGATTGAGCAAGGACATGAGCACGTCGCCGTACACGATGCCGAAGAACATGCGCAGCAAAATCGGCAACGTCAAGCGGAAGCCGGAATGTTTTTCGATCCCCGCCAAGCTGAACGAAACGACCGGCACATATCCGTACCCTGCCTTTTCCAGCGCTTTGCGCAGCAAGGAGATGTAGTTGGACGCGCGGCAGCCTCCGCCGGTTTGCGCCAACATCAGCGCGACGCGGTGCGGATCGTATTTTCCGCTTTGCAGCGCGTCGATGAATTGACCGATGACCAACACGGCAGGGTAGCAGGTGTCGTTGTGGACATATTTCAGCCCGGTTTCCGCGATTTGCGGTCCTTGCGTTTCCAAAAGCTCCATGCGATATCCGCGGTTGCGCATCACTTGGAGAATCAGCTTAAACTGCATGGGCAGCATGTTCGGAACCAGCAGCGTGTACCCCGCCTGCCGCATTTCTTCCGTAAACGCGATGTAGGGTTGCGCGGACGGGCGATCGTAAGATTTTCTTTTTTTCATACCGACAACACCTCCCGTGCCTCTCCCTTTTGCGTACTTTTTTCCTCTTTGGGTTCTTTTTCCTTGCGTTCTTTGTCCTCTATGGCGCCAAGCAAGCTGCGCAGCCGAATTTTCACCGCGCCGAGGTTGGTGATCTCGTCAATTTTCAGCTGCGTGTAATACTTGCCGTTTTGCTCCAAAATGCGGCGAACCTCGTCGGTGGTGATCGCGTCCACCCCGCACCCGAACGAAACCAGCTGCACCAGTTCCGTGTCCGCGTGACGCGACGCGTAATCCGCCGCGCGATACAGCCGCGCGTGGTAGGTCCACTGATTGAGCACCCGCACGGAAACCGGCTCTGCCAAGTGCGCCACCGCGTCCTCGCTGACCACCACAAACCCGAGGGAGGACGCCAGCTTGTCGATACCGTGTCCGATTTCCGCGTCGATATGGTACGGACGTCCGGCAAGGATCATGATTCTCTTTCCTCTGCTTTTGGCAAAGGAGATGGCTCTCTCGCCCTCTTTGCGGATGTCTTCTTGATACTGCCGCTGCGCCTGCCATGCTTTCTTAACCGCAGCGCGCACTTCCCTTGCCGTGATGTCTTTCCAATACGGCGCCAAGCAGCGCAAAAGACCCTTAGCCAGCGCGGCGGGCTGATTGATGTCCAGCGCGGGAGATAAAAAGCGGCGATGTCCCTGTGCCAGCGCGTCGACGTTGCCGCGCAGCAGCTCCGCGTAGTAGGCGACCACCGGGCAGTTATAGTGGTTGTCCGAGGCGCCCTCGTCGACGTTGTAGGTCAAAAGCGGATAGAAGATCGCGTCCACGTTCATTTCCAGCAGTTGCTCGATATGCCCGTGCATGATTTTTGCCGGGTAGCACGCCGTATCCGACGGAATGGAAAATTGTCCCTTTTCATACGTTCGCCGCGTGGAGATGGGGGACACCCGCACGTCAAAGTCCAGCGCGTCGAACAAGGTGTGCCAGAGCGGCAGCAGCTCGTACATGCCCAGCGCCAGAGGCAATCCGATCACGCCGCGGCGACCGGGATGTCCCGTCAAGCCGGTCAGGTAGGCGCGCTTAAATTCATACAAGTTCGGCAGCGCCTCCCTGACGGAAGAAACGCCCCGTCCGCGATCGCACTGGTTGCCGGAAATAAACGTTTCCCCGCCGGCAAAACGATTGACGGTCAGGTGGCATTGGTTGGCGCACCCGCGGCACCGGGTTGACGTCGCTTGGTGAGAAAAGTTGGCAAGAGATGCGCGGTCGATCAAATTTGACCTTGTCAGGTTGCGCTCCTTGCAGCAAAGAGCCGCGCCCAGCGCCCCCATCAGACCGGCGACCGTCGGGCGAATGACCTCTTTTCCCAGTTCCTTTTCAAATGCGCGCAGCACGGCGTCGTTGTAGAACGTTCCGCCCTGCACGACGATGTGCTCGCCAAGCTCGTTTGCGCTGCCCGCGCGAATGACTTTATACAGCGCATTTTTGATGACGCTGATCGACAACCCCGCCGAAATATCCGAAAGCGACGCGCCATCTTTTTGCGCTTGCTTGACCGAGGAGTTCATAAACACCGTGCAGCGCGATCCCAAATTGACCGGCGCTTTGCTTTCCAATCCTTTTTGCGCAAAGGTTTCGATGGAGCACCCCATGGCGCGCGCAAACGTTTCCAGAAACGAGCCGCACCCCGAGGAGCAGGCTTCGTTGAGCATAATGCTGTCGATAGCGCCGTTGACAATGCGGAAGCACTTGATGTCCTGTCCGCCGATATCCA
>CAZDOX010000120.1:0-4197 GCA_964507155.1 uncultured Lachnospiraceae bacterium | reverse complement strand
AAGATACATATCTTTGTCATGTTCTCCCGGTTGAAATTTCTCCATGACCTCAGCCATCGGTGCGTGGCTGTCCTCCAAGGATCAAAATAAAAACTCTTAACGACGAATTTTCGTTTTCCCCTATCCTTCGATCCCACTCATCACCGTTCCCACCGCGTCAGCCAACTCCCGCGCCAGCGGAGCGTATGCGCCTTTTTCCTCGGCGATCCGATCGCCTGCCATGGCATGCACCAACACGCCGAGAGAAACCAGCAGCGTGGGCGTGGCGGAAATACTTTCGTTGCGGTATAGGCAAAGCATGGCCCCGATTACCCCGGCAAGCACGTCTCCGGAACCGCCCTTGGCCAGCGCGCTGTTGCCGCAGTTTTGCACATACATCACTCGACCGTCCGAGATGACCGTTCGCGTGTCTTTCAACACGCAAATGGCACCGTATTCTCTTGCCAATGCGGCAGATGCGCCGGGGAGATCCGCGATCACGTCGCCAACGGACCGACGAAGCAGGCGCGCCGCTTCCCCGACGTGCGGCGTCATCACCACCGTATTTTGCTTGGCATAGGCGCGCAAGCGCGCGCGATACACCCCCTTTTCATCCGCTGCGATCATGTTCAGCGCGTCGGCATCCACCACCAGCGGTCCGTTTGCATGGAACAAAAAATGCGACAGCCGATCATGCGCCATCTTGCTTTGCCCCATGCCGCACCCAACCACGGCAACATCGGCACGCGCCGCGGCGCCGCGCAGGATGTCTTCCCCTACGTTTTCCGTGGGCAGCAACGTCAGAACCGCCTCGGGCAAGACGGTCTGCAGCACCACCGCGTTTTGCTCGACGGAAATCAGTTCGCACAGACCAACGCCCGCGCGCAGTGCGGCGCGTCCGGCAAACGATACGGCTCCGCATAAGCCAACCTCCCCGCCGAGCACCGCCAAGCGTCCGAACGTGCCTTTGTTGGCGTATCGCGGTCGTTTGGGCAGAAGCCGTAAGTGTTCCTTGGTCACCAAATACATCTCGGGCGAAATGCTCCGACTATCCACGCCAATGTCGCAGACATGTACCGTTCCCGCCATCGCCGCCCCGGGATAAAACACCAATCCTCGTTTGGGATATGCCATGGTCATCGTCATTTTTGCGCGAACCGCCGCCCCAAGCGGGATTTTCGCCCCGTCCACGCTCAGCAGCGCCTCGCCGTTGGCAAATACCGCACCGTCATCTGCGCGTACCCCGCTGGGAATATCCACCGCAACTACCGTGACGTCGTCCCCACATTCGTTTACCGCGCGAATCCATGTATCCATCGGCGGGCGCGGCGCGCCGTGCAAATCAATACCGATCAACGCGTCGATCACGACGCCCCCGGACAGCGAGGGCAAATCCGCGACCATCTCGCCGCCCGCGGCAAGCCAAAGCCGACACTGCTTGGCACATTCCTCGCTCATTCGGCTCTCGTCCGGCGTACCATCCCGCCATGCGCCCGCGTAAGCCACCGTCACCCGGCACTGCTCTTGTGCCAAGAAGCGCGCCATGGCGAATCCGTCTCCTCCGTTATTTCCGCTGCCACACATGACCACCACTTTTCGTCCCGGCTGCGGCATCGTCGCCTCGTATTGGCGCATGTGGTCGATTGCAGCATGTGCGGCGCGCTCCATCAGCGTTTGCGACGGGACGCCGCGTGTGATGGCGTCTGTATCGCAGGTTCGCATTTGCTGTGCCGTTAACAACGGAATTGGCGATTCCATCAATTTCATCGATTTCATCATACATCCCCCATTTCAATACGAAATTTTCCGCCCCGCAACAATGGGCGGATTTTTTGATTGATCTTCTCATGATGTTTGTTATCCGTCGATTTACGAGAACAACGGTTCCGAACTTCTCAAAACGCGGCCTTGCTTTGTACGCACAAATATGACGCCGCACGCTTTGCTGTTATCTTCGGGAGAATTTCGCTTCGCGAAATTCTCAATACGCGACCGCACTTTGTTCGCTCAAATTATATGTCGCGTATTATTATACCATGCCCCCTCCGCTTTTTCAAGTAGCAAGCGTTCCGTTTTGAAATATTTTCGGTGGAATCGACCCATTGCAACATCATTGGACATTTTTCTCCGACGCGCATACATTGTAGTGAGGCAGATGACAAAGCTCTGCCTTGATAAGGAGGATTTTTCATGAATAACCATCAAGATATAACGCCGTTTGAACGGATGGACGACGCGCTGCTGGAGCAACTGCTGGGCACGACGGCTCGATCTCCCGCCACTTCGCCGCCGCAATCTCCGTCTCGCGACGCGCTTCCTCGTGCGGATGATTCTCCGCTGAATTGCCGCGGAGAGCGCGCGGATGAGCGTCAAAGCGTGGCAAGCTTCGCCCCTGCGCAGTCTGGCAGCCGCCAAGGACGCGAGGGCGGCTTCGGCGTTGCCGACGGGTCGCTTGCCGCCTTGTATATTCCGATTCAAACTTTTGACCGCTTATACGACGAGGAAGCCGCATTTTCCGCCGGGACGCTGTTCCAAGCATTAAATTTGCCGTTCGTGGGCAGAAAAGGAGGCAAATGCTATGACCATGAGAGATAAAGAAGGACGAGGCATGCGAAACAGCAGCTGTCGCTGCACGACAAACGGAGAGCGTCCCGAGCAAAACGCGTCCTCCGTCAGACGCTGCGCCACCCCCGGAAATACCGGCAAAAACCGGATGCGTCGATTGCAAATTATCGATTTTTCTTTGCAAGAATTGACGCTTTATTTGGATATGTACCCGGAATGTCGGCGTGCTTTGGACAAATATCAAGCACTGCGTGCCGAACGTGAGCAAATCGTCGCAGCGTTGCAAGCCGACGGTGTGCCCATTGTCGCCAACGGAAATTTGAACCGAGAGAGATGGGATTGGATCGATAGTCCGTGGCCGTGGGAATATGATTTTTCCGGCAACCGGCGGGATTGAGGAGGATAGACTTATGTGGACGTATGAGAAAAAATTGCAATACCCGGTCAAAATTAAAACGCCCAATCCGACATTGGCGACCATGATCATCAGTCAAGTCGGCGGCCCGGATGGGGAGCTCGGCGCATCCATGCGCTACTTGCACCAACGATATTCCATGCCGTACGGAGACGTCAGCGGCGTATTGACGGATATTGGCAGCGAAGAGCTGGCGCATTTGGAGATGGTTGCCGCGATTGTTCACCAGTTAACCAGAAACTTGCGGGAAGAGGACATTCAAGGAACGCCCATGGAACCGTATTATATTGATCACACAACGGGAGTTTACCCCGTCGCGGCAAGCGGGACCCCGTTTACCGTGCAATATTTTCAAGTGAAAGGGGATCCCATCGCCGATTTGAACGAAGATTTGGCGGCAGAGCAAAAAGCGCGCGTCACGTATGACAATATTTTGCGCATTACCGATGACCCGGATGTGCGTGATCCGATTAAA
Organism: uncultured Lachnospiraceae bacterium; assembly: GCA_964507155.1. Classification (GTDB taxonomy): domain Bacteria; phylum Bacillota; class Clostridia; order Oscillospirales; family CAG-272; genus SIG644. The sequence goes on along the minus strand of CAZDOX010000120.1, from coordinate 763 downwards.
TTCTTGCGCGAGCGAGAAATTGTACACTATCAACGGTTCGCCGACGCTTTACGAAAAGTGCAAGATCGCGCCGATCAAAAGAACATTTACGCTTTCAATCCGGCATTTGATCGATAAACCGATGATTTCAGGCTAACTCTCGATTTTTATCCTTTCCCATCTTCAACCTTTAAAAAGCCAAAAGAGCCGGCACCCGTTTGGGCGTCAGCTCTTTCTTATGGTTTAAACGTTTGTCTGTTTGTCTTGAGAATCAATCCTCAATCAACTTGACGATTGCCATTTCCGCAGCGTCACCGCGGCGCGTACCGATCTTAAAGATCTGCGTATATCCGCCGTTGCGATTTTCATACTTCGGTGCAATTTCGCTAAACAACTTAGCGACAACCGCCTCCTTGGTGATGAAAGCCAATGCGGCGCGACGGGAAGCAAGAGTATTCTTCTTGCCAAGGGTAATCATCTTCTCCGCAAGAGAACGAACTTCTTTGGCTCTGGCGAGTGTCGTCTCAACCTGACCGTTCTCAAGCAGCAGGGTGACCAAACCACGCAGCATAGCCATTCTATGCGCCGTAGGTCTGCCGAGTTTTCTGTTTCCGGGCATGGTATTTCCCTCCTTCTGCTATCCTAATGTTTCTGCTTATCCGCTTATTCTTCTTCCCTCTTGAGATCAAGACCGAGCGAATGTAGCTTCTGAATGACTTCTTCCAGCGATTTCTTACCGAGATTACGGACTTTAATCATATCTTCCTCGGTGCGTGTGGTCAAA
>CAZDOX010000119.1:0-4207 GCA_964507155.1 uncultured Lachnospiraceae bacterium | reverse complement strand
AGCTGATGGGGGATTGCTACGTTTGTCAGCGTATCGAATTTAATTTTTCGCACATGATCGAAACGGTTGTTTTGCTATGGGATACCGACGAGGAATTTGTCGAAAAGCTTAAGGCGCAACCCTACTTTTGTTTGCCGCATTATCAACGGCTGCTGGATTGTGCGCACGCGCGACTTAGCAAAAAAAAGCAGCCGGCGTTTGCCGCGGATCTTGCTGCCGTGGTTCAGCCGTATCTCAAAGAGCTGAACGACGATATCAGCTGGTTTTGCAAAAAATTCGACTATCGTTACGATCAAGAACCGTGGTACAACGCCAAGGATTCCGTTGAACGCGCCATCCGCTTCTTGCGCTCGGATTTGCATAAAGAACCCAAAAAGGGGAAATAATTTCACAGCATTGAGGTAAGGTATGATCGATTTACTCCATCTTCATAAACATTTTATTCTTACGCACCTGCACGAAGGGGACATTGCCGTGGATTTTACCATGGGAAACGGGCACGATACCGCATTTCTGTCCCAAACCGTCGGCGCAACCGGGCACGTATATGCCTTTGATATTCAAGAGCAGGCACTGCGCTCCACGCGTCAAACGTTGCTGGACGCCCATTGCCCGGAAAATTATACGCTGATCCACGACTCTCACCACAAAGTTGCCGATTACGTTCATCAACCGTATCGGGCAGGTATGTTCAATCTCGGCTACCTTCCCGGTGGGGACAAGCGAATTACCACCATGCGTGAAACCACCCTGCCCGCGATTGAAGCTGCCGTTTCTCTGCTGGCTCCGGATGGGATTTTGAACATTGCCGTCTATCCCGGGCACGCCGAGGGAGAGGCTGAGGGACGCATGATTTGCGACTATCTTTCTTCGCTTTCGCGCTATCGCGTCTGCGCCACCTTGGTGAAAATACTTAATTCTCCCACGTCCCCGTATTTTGTCATGGTAGAAACCAAGCCGCAGTAATCGCAGCAAGTGAGCAAAAGAAACGCGAAAAGCAAAAAGCCAAAGGAGTTACCGGATGAACAAACAACCGCATCGTGCCGATCCCACGATTCATCGTCGCACCGCGCCGCTTGATTTTGAGATCGACGACGATTTTTTTGATCTCCCCCCCTATCAAGTGCACGAGGCACAAGAAAAACAACAAAAAGAGGAAAAACAAGCGTCTTCCGTGCCGCCGCGCCGATCCCGCGCACCGTTGTCGCGGCCGTCATGGAGCCGCCTGCTGCCGAATTTACTGACTTTTTTGATCGTGCTGATTTTTACCGCCGTAGTGATTCTTCTGGCGCACAGCGCGATTGATGATCCCACGCAAGGGACAGAATCCCCGTCAACCGACGATCCGTCGTCGCAGCCCTCGGAAGATCCCACCACGCCGGAAGATCCCACCCCCGCGTTGCCGGAGAATCCGCCGGTGAACGATTACACGTATGCCGCCGACGTCAGCGCCTACATGGACGCCATCGAATACGCGCCCGCCAAAGATGACATTCTTCTGCTGAACAAGCAAAATCCCAAGCCAAACTATGCTCCCGAGGTTTTGGTCGCTTTAAACAGCAGCGATACGTTGTACGGCAAGTCCGTTGATTTGGAAATTACCACTGCCGCTGCGTTGCAAGCCATGCTGCTGTGCATGCGCGCCGATGGGATTCGGGACACTTATGTGACCAGCGGATATCGCTCCTACACCTACCAAGCGCAGCTTTTTGCCTTTTATATTCAGCAAGAAATGAGCAAGGACTCCACGCTGACTCGTGACGCGGCGACAGCCATTGTCGAGACTTATTCCGCGCGGCCCGGTTACAGTGAGCATCAAAGCGGACTTTGTGTAGACTTGATGACCACCACCATGGGAAACTTGGATGAAAGTTTTGAGAAGACCGCTGCGTTTGCTTGGCTGCAAGAAAATGCGGCTCAATTCGGGTTTATTCTCCGCTATCCCAAGGGGAAAGAATCCATCACCGGCTACACCTACGAGCCGTGGCACTATCGATTTGTCGGCAGATCCGTCGCGCTTGCCATTCAATCCTCGGGACTTACCTTGGAAGAATATCTCGGGCAAAGCGCGCCGCAGTGACGACAAGGCGGGGGAAAACTTCTTGAAAGAAGTTTTCCCCCGCGCCCCTTTTTAAGAACTTTTCATCAAAAGACAGCTGCCTATCAGAGGCAGTGCGAAAATTCACGTTTGGTTACAAACCAAACCGGACGGAGAGACCATCATGCAATCACATAATTTTTCCCCCGCATGGCAAATCATCGCTCATATTCACACCGATTTCCCGGCAAAATTCGGGATTCCTCGTCAAAGCGGACTCGTCGACGAGCTGCACGGCGTGATTGTTTTTACCCCCGAATATCGCAATCCCGACGCGCTGCGCGGCATTGACGGATTCTCCCATTTGTGGCTGCTTTGGCAGTTTTCCGAAGCCATTTGCAGCAAGTGGCAGCCTATGGTGCGTCCCCCCAGACTCGGAGGGAATACTCCCATGGGAGTTTTCGCCACCCGCTCTCCTTATCGTCCCAACCCGATCGGATTATCCTCCGTTCGTCTTCTTCGCGTCGAAGCTACCGAAAAATACGGTCATGTTCTGCACGTCGCCGGGGTGGATCTGATGGACAAAACACCGATTTACGACATCAAACCGTACCTTTCTTTTACCGACGCGCATCCGGACGCTGTCGACGGCTTTGCCGATTCGGTGCGCCAACATGAACTGCAGGTGACCTTCCCCGAGAAACTGTTGGCTAAACTTCCCGAGCGTTGCCGCGACGCTGCCATCGCTATCCTGCGTCACGACCCGCGTCCATCCTATCAAAACGATCCGAATCGCGAATACGGCGTTTACTTTGCCGGATACAATTTGGTTTTCTTTGTCCGCGATCATCATTTGGTTGTTCATGACGTTGTTCCGATCAGCCAAGCCGATTCGTATCGTGGGGCTAAGTGAAAGCGCCGTACCGTACTCACTCTCCCGCGCTCTCTTTTTCCGCCTGCCTTGGCGATTTTTTGCCTCGATACGCTTGTGCATATTGTTTGGGCGACAGTCCGTATCGCTTTTTGAACATTTTGGAAAAATTAAAACTGTCATGGTAGCCGACCATTTTTGCCGTCGTGTCGACGCAAAACCCGTTTTGCAGCAACGTCAGCGCATGCTCCATGCGAACGCCGATGATGTATTCTTGAATCCCCACGCCGGTTTTTTCTTTGAAAATGCGGACCAGATACCGACGATCCAGCGACAGTTCTTCCGCGATACGCGCCACGCTCAGCTGCTCGGAATGGTAGGACGCGTGAATCATATTGATCGTGCGTCGAACATAATGCGGTTGACCGGATTTTCCGCTGAATAATTCGGCAAAAATTAAATACAGCGCGGACAGTGCCATCTCCTCGCGTGTATCTTTTCTGCGTTCCAAATCGCGCAGCGACTCAAACGGCGCGGCGGAAAGTTTTACCACCCGTTCGTCTTCGTCCAAGCCATCCAACTTTTTGGCTTTTTCCCCGTCAAAACATAGGTAGGCGTATTGCCACGGCGTCTGATCGTCCGCCCGGTACCGAACGTCTTCGTAGGGCAAAATGACAAACGCTTGCCCTTTTCCCACCGTTACCGTACGATGGGCAAAGTACACCGTTCCGCACCCGGCTTGCACGTAATGAATCATATAAAACGGTCTCATCCCCCGTGCCATATGGCCGCAGGGACACGCATGGAACCCGCACGTCAGCGGGTTTAGGTCTTGATAGTGGTGCTGTCCGAAAAAAATCTCTGTCGGTTTGTTGCCGTCGGATGACATGATTTTTCCTCCTTATCGATGATAATAGTTACATTATACCATATTTTGGTTACATAATGCAATAGACTTTCTCCAAATCATTTGATATAATATTGCCATCACAGAAAACGGAGGATTATCCGATGGGAAAAATAACATTTATGGGTGCCGGCAGCACGGTATTCGCCAAAAACGTTCTGGGCGATTCCATGTTGACCGAGGCGCTGTGCGATTTTGAAATGGCTTTGTACGACATTGATGCGGAGCGGCTGGAAGAATCTTACATCATGGTCACCTCGCTGAACCGCAACATCAATCAAAATCGCGCAAAAATCACAAAATATTTGGGCGTTGAGCAAAGAAAAGACGCGCTTCGCGGCGCCGATTTTGTCGTTAACGCCATCCAAGTCGGCTTGTACGAGCCTTGTAC
>CAZDOX010000118.1:0-4215 GCA_964507155.1 uncultured Lachnospiraceae bacterium | reverse complement strand
CAGCTGCAAATGCTTAGCCAAGCTTGGGAGCCATTCCTCGCCGCGTATGACGTGCGTGGTTCCCATCAGGTGGTCATCCACGGCATGCGCAAAATGATAAGTGGGGATTCCGTCGGATTTCAGCAACACGAAATCCTCGTCGTTTTCCGGGATTTCCATGTTTCCTTTGACCAAATCCGTTACCTTGATCTTCTTTTCCGGGTCGCCGTCAGCCAGAATGCGCAGCACAAACGCGTCACCCGCCGCCATATGCGCTTGAATGTCATCCCATGAAAGCTCCCGATTTTTCAACATGGCTGCGCGCTTGATTGCCGCTTGCGTTTCCCAATCGGTGTTCTTGAGCTCTTCTTTTTTGTTGATTTGTTGAAGTTCTTCCAACTCTTCTTCCGTGGTGAAGCAGGGATAAGCTTTTCCCTCGCGAACCAACTGCTTGGCGAACACGTGGTAAATGGGAGCGCGCAGGCTTTGTTTATACGGCCCATAGACACCGTGATCGGCAATGACGCCCTGGTCGTTCAGAATGGCGCCCTCGTCAAAGCGAATCCCATAGCGCGCCAAGGTTTGAATCAACCCCTCGGCAGCACCGGGAACTTCTCTCTTGGCGTCGGTGTCCTCAATGCGCAAATAAAGAACGCCGCCGGATTGCTTCGCCAGTCGCTCTGCCACCGTGACGGGGAACAACCCGCCGAAATGCACGAACCCGGTGGGACTGGGGGCAAATCGGGTGACTTTAGCGCCATCCGGCAGGCAGCGGGGGGGATATTTTGCTTCAATGTCTGCCGGCGTTTCCGTCACGTGCGGAAAGAGCAAATCGGCTAACAAACGGTAATCCATGTCCATCGGTAGTTTCCTTTACGAAATGATTGATTTTTCTTGTTTTCTTGTTTTCGGTAAAATTGACGGTTAGCTCAAAGCTGTTTTAAGCTGTTTTGTCATACGACTCTATTGTATCACAAAAAAGCAAATTTGTCCATACGTTTTCCGAATTTTTCACGGAAATTCTATAGAGTTTGAGACGTAGCGGACCAAAAAGATGAAAAAAGTCACAAAACCCTTTGCTTTTCCCTTGCAATTTCATGTAAGATATGTTATAATAAAGTAGTATGTGCGATTTTGCGCGGTTTTGATCTGCCGCGCTTACACTTTGCTGTTTGCTATCGTGCGGATTTCCCGCTGATGATATCGTTCCATAAGCGTCTGCGACGTACCGAACCGGTTTGGGCGTCGGGACCTATATTAAGGAGGCTCGTTTTGGATTCCAACCATCATATCACGCTGCGTTCCGGCGCAAAAATTCCGCGTCTTAAGAAAAAAGAGCAAGAGAGCACGTGTTATCTGACCCGTGCCATGCTCACGCAAATGCACCTTTCGCCCGTCGGCGATCCCGTTGCCTACGACCTTAACGAAGACGGCAGCGTCATATACTATTTTGACCCATCTCGGGTCAAGGAGACGCCGCCGGAATTGTGGTATAAAGATACGACAAACCCGCGCGAGCAACTCACGCTTGCGTCCGGCACCGTGATCGAACGAATGAGCGTACGCCGCGCGGCATCCTACGGCTACTACACCGAAGATCGCCTGCGCCAGATGATGTACGAGGTTCGCGAGGAACCCGTGGCATACACCTATCGCGGGGATAAAAGCGTTTTGTATTTGTACGATAAAAAAACGGCGGTTCGCTTGCCGTTGAATTGTATTCGCTGTAACGCCGCCGTGCGCTATCGCCGCAAATTGTGTCGGCAATGCTACGAAGCGGAGATGGCGCAGCAGCGCAAAGAGGGAGATGAGCACCGTCATGCCGCGTACGGCATGGATCCGTCTCGCGTCTTGTTTTTCGATTTGGAATTGACCGGCGTGTACGATCACGACGAAATTATCTCCATTTCGATTGTCGACGGCAACGAAAACTTGATTATGGACACGTTGATTCGCCCGATTCATAAGAAAAAATGGAAACGCACCGAGAAAATTCACGGAATTACGCCTGCCATGGTGCAAGACGCGCCCACATTGGAAGAAATCACCCCGCAGATCAAGGAGCTGTTTGATCGTGCCGACAATTTGATCGCTTACGGCGTCTCCACGGATTACAGTCACATTAAGTACATTTACGACACGGAAGAGGAAAGGGAAGCGCTGCACGGAAAAGTGCGTTGCTGCGCCAACGAGTTCGTCCGTTTCATCCACGAACATCGTCCGGACGTGCTGCACGCGTCGTTGGTTGACGCCATGGCGTGCTTTGGTATCCATTGGGATGGGATTCCCCATTCCTCCGTCGCCGATACGTTCGCATGCTGCCGCGTTTGGCACAAGCTTTTTCCGCGGTATTATCAAGGCGAGGAGAACGCGTCGCTGGACGTGCCTTCTTTCCCGGTCCCGATCCACAATTTGCGCCATCCGGCAGCGCTGGATGAAGACGCCGACGAGGTTTATACGCAAGATCTTGTGAACGAAGACCAAGAACTGCTGGTTTAAGGCTCGTTTTCCTCGCATGGATCAACGAAAACTCAAAATATCATGATGTTGCCGCACGGCGACGGAACGGAGAGATGCCATGTCTTTTTTTAGAAAGCTGTTTGGCTTGGAGCGCCCCGCTACCCCCGATACCGATGATTATACGCTGTTGACGACCGCCTACAGCAACGAAGAACTGATTTCGCTTCGCGCGCTGCTGGACAGCGTCGATATTCCTTATTTTTGGGCGGATCGCGGCGCTGGCGGGGTGACCCGTCTGATTGTCGGAAACACTTGCTACGGAACGGATCTTTTTGTTCCTCCGGATCGTTTGGATGAGGCGAGAGATTTGCTGCAAGCTTCCGCTGTCGACGAGGAATCCGATCGTCCCGACGATCAAAATCATCCGGAATGAAAGAAAAAAGGAAAAAAGAAAAAAGGAAAAGCAAATGAAAGAAATCCTGCTTTGCAAATACGGCGAGATCCTACTCAAGGGCGCCAATAAAAAATATTTTGAAGACGTTTTGCTGCGCGAATTGCGCCATCGGGCAAAACAATACGGAAATTTTAATATTTATCGTGCGCAAAGTACCATCTACATCGAACCGCAGGACGACTCTTGCGATATCGACGGGATGTTGGACAGCGCGCTGTGCGTGTTTGGCATTGTTTCAATCGGGCGCAGCGCCATGTGCGAGAAAGATATGGACGCCATCCGTGCGTTAGCGCGCAGCTATATTCCGCCGTTTCTGGCGGATAAAAAAACATTCAAGGTGGAAGCGCGTCGCTCGGACAAGCGCTTTCTGTTGGATTCCATGGAAATTTCCCGCGAGATCGGCTATGAGCTGCTTTGCGCCTGCCCGCACCTGCGCGTCGACGTTCATCATCCGGACGTGACGGTGCGAGTGGAAATCCGCGAATACGGGGCATATATTCACGCCGGCGCTTACAAAGCGGCGGGTGGGATGCCCGTCGGCACCAATGGGAAAGGGTTGTTGTTGCTTTCCGGCGGCATTGATTCTCCGGTTGCCGGTTATATGATGGCAAAGCGCGGTCTGGCACTGGAAGCGGTTTATTTTGAATCGTTCCCGTATACCAGCGAGCAAGCCAGAGAAAAAGTGATCACCCTGGCCAAGCTGGTTGCGCGTTATGCCGGGCCGATTACGCTCCACGTCATCTCACTGACGCATATTCAAGAAGAACTGGTTCGCGCATGTGAAGAGGATTACTTCACGCTGCTGCTGCGCCGTTATATGATGGCAATTGCCGATCAGCTGGCGGAAAGTCGCCATCTGGGCGCACTGATCACCGGCGAATCGCTGGGGCAGGTTGCCTCGCAAACCATGCAAGCGCTGACGGTGACCGATATCATGGCAAATCGTCCGGTGTTCCGTCCGTGCATTGGCATGGATAAGGAAGAAATCGTTCAAATTGCATACAAAATCAACACGTTTGACACCTCTATTCTTCCTTACGAGGATTGTTGCACGGTGTTTACGCCAAAGCATCCTCGGACGCGGCCGGAGCTGGAAAAAGTGGTTGCGCAAGAAAACAAGTTGGACTTTCACGCTTTGGTGGAAGAAGCGCTCGGAACGCGGCAAACGTTTCATATTGTGGGAGAATACTGATTGTTCATAAAACAAAGGTTCTTCATCATGATTGGTGCTTGAGCGTCTATGTTGCAAGAGCAACGCGAAAAAGATGGGGAAAAACTTCTTAAAAGAAGTTTTTCCCCGCACCCCTTTTCAAGAATTTTTA
>CAZDOX010000117.1:0-4241 GCA_964507155.1 uncultured Lachnospiraceae bacterium | reverse complement strand
CGAAAGTGTTGTCCGGCATTATGAAAGCAACGGAAAAACGGCCGGTGAATGCCGAGGAACTCACCAATCAAATTGAGACGGAAATTCAAAATTCGTTGCGCCAGGATTTGACATCTCGCGAAATCGGCGAGATGATTATGCGAGCCTTGAAAGAAAAGGATCAAGTGGCTTACGTTCGGTTTGCGTCGGTGTATCGTGAATTTAAAGATATTGATACGTTTCTCCATGAGCTCAATGAGCTGCGTGCGTCCGACGATCCGGCGGAGCCTATGTAAATTTGTGCGACCTCGTGCTTTGAGTGACGGAGGAAAACCATGGCAAATTTGATGGATTATATGGACTGGCGCGGGGATCTTCCGTGCTCGGTCGTTCCCTTTGGCGAGGTGGACTACCTGATCTTTTCCAAAATGACCTATGTCGACCTGCTTCCGATTTTGCCGGAATACGGCAGCGGCGGCACCATGTTGCTGGGAGAAGCCGCACGCCGCTATCGCGCCGGACAAGCGGTACAAAAGCAGACGATGGGCGTGTTGGTTCCCGCCGAAATCCCGGATATGTTCCTGAAAATGGGGCAGTGTGAGCGATATCGAAACCTGCTTCTCTCCGATTACATCAATACCGTCGATGTCGAACAACAAGAGCAATTTTCGGCGATAACGGTGTTTCTTTCCCCCGATGAAATGGTCATTGTCTTCCGCGGAACCGACGACACGCTTGTGGGGTGGAAAGAAAATTTTAATATGAGTCGCCTTGACGCCGTGCCGGCACAGCGACAAGCTGCTCGCTATGTCGATGCGGTCATGGCGCGTTGTCCCCATTCGCGCGTTACCTTGTGCGGACACAGCAAGGGCGGAAATCTTGCCATTTACGCCGCGGTGCATTGCCGCGAGGAATATCAAAGTCGGATCGTTCGCGTGTACAATAACGACGGCCCGGGTTTTGGCAAAACCATGGTGGAGTCGCCGCAATATCGAAACATGCAGGATCGAATCACCACCATCATTCCGCAAAGCTCGGTGGTCGGGCGCTTGCTGGAGCACGATGAACGGTATACCGTCGTCAAAAGCTCCGCCGGCGGATTGTGGCAGCACAACGGGTTCAGCTGGGAGGTCTTGGGGGGACATTTTGTTCTTGAGGGCGAGCTGACGCGCGAGAGCCGTATGATCGAACAATCGCTCAAGGTGTGGATTGCTTCCATGACCGAGAAAGAACAAGAAGAATTTGTGGAAGCTCTGTACCGCTTTTTGACCACGACCAATGCGACCACATTGACGGAATTGACGTCGGATCGAATTTGGCTGCTTCGTTTGCTGCGCGGCAGTGACGCGGAGACCAAAAAGAAAATTTTCGGCGGATTGGCGCAGCTGACCGGAGAGGCGGGAAAGCTTTGGGCGGAAACCATCTTACCTGCGTTGCGACCGAAAAGCGGAAATTCCGCCGCCGCACTTGAGACAAAAAATGAAGAAAAAATAAAGAAAAATGAATCCGATACGGAAAGAACATCTCTGAATTAAACGCACAGATGCAAATATATATTTTTTTGAAAGGATACTGAAATCATGATCGTTTCTACTCAAACCGATGTGCTATCTCGTCGATTTTCTCACGAAGAAGCCATTCGCATGCTGGCTCGCACCGGCTTCGACGCCTATGACATGTCGCTATTTACCCTTGTGCAGGACAATGACGTCTTCAACGGCGACAATTATCGGGATTATGCGCAACAGCTGCGCCGCGTGGCAGACTCCTGCGGCATTATGTGCAATCAAGCGCATGCGCCGTTCCCGTCTTCCAAAGTGGAAGATGATTACAACCAAATGATTTTTCCGCGGATCGTTCGATCGATGGAAATCGCTTCCATCCTCGGCGCAAAGCAAATTGTTGTTCATCCCGTGCAACATTTGTATTATCCGGAACATGCGGTCGAGTTAAAAGAGTGGAATTACCGCTTTTATTCCGCGTTGCAACCCTATTGTGAATCGTTCGGAATCCGCGTCGCGCTGGAGAATATGTTCCAAGGCGATCCTCGCCGCCACGTGATTATCACCAGTACCTGCAATGATCCGGTGGAGTTTTGCGCCTACCTTGACCCGCTGCCGTCAAAATATTTCACCGCATGCTTGGATATCGGTCATTGCGGCTTGGTCGGACAAGACGCCTCGCATTTTATCCGCGCGTTGGGGCACGATCGCCTTGGTGCGTTGCATGTGCACGACAACGATTATCATCACGATCATCATACGCTGCCGTTCGTCGGCGCTCTGGATTGGAATGCCATCACCGACGCACTGGCGGAGATTCGCTATCAGGGTGAGATGACGTTGGAAGCGGATCACTATCTGGGAAAAATGCCGACGGCACTGTTGCCGCAAGCCTGCGCCATGATGTACAGCACGGCAAAATACCTTGCCGACGAGGTCGACAGAAAAATCGCCGCCGCCGACGCAACATAAACATAAGTGCAGAATCATGCAGAATAAGGAAGAAATTTTGAAATAAAATTTCCTCCTTATTTTTCATAAAATGAAAAAAAGCCTTGAAAAAAGGCAAAGAATGGTGTATAATATAGCGTAGTAACGACACAGAACAGAAAGGAAAAATCATGTCACAAGAATGTACTCACGATTGCTCTACCTGCACGAGCAATTGTTCTTCCCGAACAGAACCCGCCGATCTGCGTGCGGCACTTTGTCCCGGCAGCCGTGTCGGTCATGTGATCGGTGTGGTCAGTGGAAAGGGAGGTGTCGGAAAATCTCTGGTTACCTCCATGCTTGCGGTCAATCTTTGCCGTATCGGATATCACGTCGGTATTTTGGATGCCGATATTACCGGTCCCTCCATTCCGAAAGCGTTTGGCGTTCATGAACCGGTGGAGGGCGATGGGGAGCATATGATTCCGCCGGTGACCAACTCCGGAATTGATATTATGTCTGCCAATTTGTTGCTGGACAGCGAGGAACAACCCATCATTTGGCGCGGATCGCTGATCGCCGGCACGGTGAAACAGTTTTGGAGCGATGCGATTTGGAACAATATCGATTATATGATGGTAGATTGCCCGCCCGGAACCGGAGATGTCCCGCTGACGGTCTTTCAATCCATTCCGCTGGACGGAATTGTGATCGTGACCAGCCCCCAAGACTTGGTTTCCATGATTGTCGCCAAAGCGGTGAACATGGCGAAAATGATGAACGTTCCCGTTATCGGTCTGGTGGAGAATATGAGCTATGTCAAGTGCCCCGATTGCGGCAAGAAAATTCACGTTTTCGGCGAAAGCCACATTGAAGAAGTTGCCGCCAAGTATCAAATCCCGCTGTTGGGTCAATTGCCCATCGATCCGACGCTTGCCGCTCTGGTCGATGCCGGTCAAATTGAGGGACACCATCATGATTATTTGGACGACGCGACGCAAGCCATCATCAACCACGCCAACCGTTGCGAGTCCGGCGCATCGGATAAAGCGGATCAAGCAACCAACGAATAAAAACGAATCAATAGGATCCATCGAAAAAAACGCTCCCCCGATTTTTTGATTTTTTGTGCCGCTTTTCCGGCGACTCGGGTGAATTTTATGGAATAATTTGTGCCGCCTTACGGCGGCGGAACGGAGAATATGATGAAACAACTGACCAAATTAGAACATTTTGAGGGCATTAAAGGCCCCGTGGTTACCATTGTTATGGACGGCGTCGGCATTGCGCCCGACACGATCGCCAACGCGGTGACCGGTGCTTACACGCCGACACTGGACGCTCTGATGAAAAATTATCCCACGCTGACGTTAAAAGCACACGGAACGGCAGTCGGTCTTCCCTCCGATGACGATATGGGAAATTCCGAGGTGGGACACAACGCACTGGGTTCCGGACAAATTTTCGCGCAAGGCGCCAAGCTGGTTTCCAATTCCATCGAATCCAGCAAAATGTTTACGTCAAAAACATGGACCGATTTGCGGGATGGCGTCAAAACCAACCGTTCGACCCTCCACCTGATCGGATTGTTTTCCGACGGAAACGTTCACTCTCACATCAACCATCTGACCGCCATCATCGAACAAGCCAAGAGAGAGGAAATTCGTCGCGTTCGCGTTCACATTTTGCTGGACGGTCGTGACGTGGATCCTACCTCTGCGTTGGAATACGTTCGCCCGTTTGAACAATTTTTGTCCACGCTCCGCGATGAGAATTTCGATGTATGCATTGCCTCCGGCGGCGGCCGCATGAAAATTACCATGGATCGCC
>CAZDOX010000116.1:0-4258 GCA_964507155.1 uncultured Lachnospiraceae bacterium | reverse complement strand
CGTGCGTTCGCCACGCTGGCGCAAGCCATCGAAACGGTAGAGAATACCGTCGTGGAAATCTCCACCGAAACCGTGGTCAGCGGCGGCTGGCTGGGGAATTATGTCAGCAGCGGAGCCGGCAGCGGCGTCATCATTGCCGAAGAGGGATATATCATCACCAACTATCATGTGATTGACGGCGCCGATGTAATCAACATTCGGATGACCGACGGCACCACTTATTCCGCCTCGGTCGTGGGGAAAGACAGCGCCTCGGACATTGCCGTTTTGTGGATCGATGCGCAAGGCGCCAAACTGCAAGCCGCGTCACTGGGGTGCAGCGCGGATTTGATCGTCGGCGAGGCGGTTTTTGCCATCGGCAATCCGCTCGGGTCGCTGGGCGGAACCGTCACCAACGGAATTATCAGCGCAACGGCGCGCAATATTATGATCAACGGCGAATCCATGACGCTGTTGCAAACCAACGCAGCCGTCAACCCGGGAAATTCCGGCGGGGGACTATTTAATATGGCAGGTCAGCTGATCGGCGTGGTCAACGCAAAATGCTCGGAGGACGATGTGGAAGGATTGGGATTTGCCATTCCCGTCGACACCGCCTACGAGGTGATCCAAGAGCTGATTGAGTACGGCTACGTCCGCGGGAAAATCGATCACGGGCTGCGTTTGTACGACGTGACCGAATCTCACCTGGTTACGGCATGGCGTTATTTTCAATCCAATCGCGCCGGCGTGTATGTGTTGGAGAGCGCCTACTGCAAAGAACTGCAATACGCGGATTTGATTACCGGCGTGAACGGCGTGGACATTGGCAGCGCCGCGCAGTTTGAAGCCGCTCTGTCCGGGTGCGCGGTCGGCGATACCGTCACCCTAACGGTTATTCGCGCGGAAAAAGAATATCGGATCGACTTGACGCTGCGCGAATACGTTCCCTCGGATTTAGACGTTCAATTTACGCAAAATACAAAATAACCCAAGATGATTTTGACTTGAGGAGGAGACACATGTATCATATTTTGGTTGTAGACGACGAGGTTCGAATCCGCTCCATTATCAAAAAATATGCGGAATTTGAGGGCCACACGGTAACCGAAGCCGGCGACGGAATGGAGGCGGTTCTGCTGTGCCGCAATCACACGTACGACGTCATCATTATGGACATTATGATGCCGGAGCTGGACGGATTTTCCGCATGCCGCGAAATTCGCAAAATCAGTCAGACGCCGATCATCATGCTCTCCGCGCGCGGCGAAGAATACGACAAAATCAACGGTTTTGAGCTGGGAATCGACGATTACGTAATGAAGCCGTTTTCCCCGAAAGAATTGATGTTGCGCATCGGCGCGATCATGAAGCGGGTCGACGGCGGACGCGGCAGCGAGGAACAAAAGCCGAACGTGGTCATCGAATTGGACGGCGGCGGATTGACCGCCGATCTGACCGCTCGCTTGGTCTATATCCACGGGCAGCGGGTGGAAATGTCGCCCAAAGAATACGATCTGTTTTTCTATATGCTTGCCAACCGCAACATCGCGCTCTCGCGTGAAAAGTTGATTTGCGAGGTGTGGGGGTACGATTTTTACGGCGACGCGCGGACGCTGGACACGCACATCAAACTGCTGCGCAAAAGTCTGGGCGAATACAGCAAATACATCGTCACTTTGCGTGGCGTGGGGTATCGCTTTGAGGGCGCATGATGGAGCACACCGAAAACGAAGAGTACTCGAATCCTTTCGATAACGAAAGCGGCGAAAAGACAAAAAAATCGGCCACTTGCCGAAACAATTTCGGCGTGCAGAGGATGTTGACCATCAGCCTTGCGGTCTTTAGCGGATTTACATTGCTGGTGCTCGGCATTTTTCAAATCGGCTTACTGGACACCTTTTATCGTTCCATTCGCGATCGCAGCATGGAGATCGCGTCGCGGCAGATTGAGCTTGCCCTGCAGGATGACGACGCGAAAATCAGCGATACCGTGTACGCGCTGGCGGAGAATCACGCGCTGTGCATTTTGCTCTATCGCGTGGACGGCGGCATTGCCACGCCGATCGCCTCGGCGGAAGTTTCCAGCGATTGTATCATCCACCACACCACCGGCGACTATATTTCGGAGCTGTACGCCAAAGCGCTGGATGAGGGGGGAAGCTATCAAACCACCGTGCAAATGCCTTTGCTCGGATGGTCGGAGGAAGACGGCGGCGTTGATTCGGACGAGCTTTCGCAAACGCCGGTGTCGGCGCTGATGATCAAGGTGGTGCGCGGGAGTGACGGCGCCCCCTACGTGATTTTACTGGACGCGGAACTGACGCCGTTGAATGCGACCATCAATACGCTGAAAGTTCAGGTGGTTTGGATTGCCGCGCTGCTCTTCCTCGGCGTGATGATTTTGGCGTACGTGCTCTCTCGGGTCATCACCCGTCCTCTGGTGCGCATGAACGAAGCCGCCAAGTTGCTGGCAAAGGGGCACTACGACGCGCATTTTTCCGGGGACGGCTATCGGGAAACGCGCGAGTTGGCGCAAACGCTGAACTATGCCGCGGAGGAGTTGTCCCGCGCCGATCGTTTGCAAAAAGAGCTGATTGCCAACATTTCGCACGATCTGAGGACGCCGCTGACCATGATCACCGGCTACAGCGAGGTCATGCGGGATATTCCGGGGGAAAACACGCCGGAAAACATTCAAGTGATCATTGATGAAGCCGAGCGGTTGTCGGCGCTGGTCAACGATCTGCTGGATTTGTCGCGCGTACAATCCGGGGTTCGGCGCGCCATCCCCGAGCGATTTGACCTGACCGACACCATTCACAAGACGATTGCGCGGTATGATAAACTGACGCACCACGAGGGATATGTGATTGCTTTTTCGGCGGACGAGACCATTTTCGTTCGCGCGGACAGCAGCATGATTTTACAAGTGGTGTACAATTTGATCAATAATGCGATCAATTACTGCGGGGAAGATCGCGTGGTGGAAGTACGCCAAACCAGGCATGGCGACCGCGTGCGTATTCGCGTGACCGATCACGGCGAGGGAATCCCGCCGGAACAGATCGGCGAGATTTGGAACCGCTATTACAAAATCGACCGTGTGCACCGACGCGCCATGGTGGGAACGGGACTTGGACTTTCGATTGTCAAGGAAATCTTGGATCAGCACGGGTCGGATTACGGCGTGGAAAGCACCCCGGGGCAAGGATCGACGTTCTGGTTTGAATTGCCGATCGACAGCGATCCGACCGACGAGCACAGCGTCAACGGGGGCAACAGCGTCGTGGGAGAAACGGTAAATTTGTGACGGATATGATATATCAGACAGATAAAATGAAGACAAAGATAACGGAATCGGTCAAAACCGAGGAACCGACGGAAAAAAGCATGCCGGATTTGATCGGCGAGACGGGAGCGTTGCGTTGCCCTTTGTGCGCGTCGCCGCTGCGGCAAGAGAGACGCGAGGGTTCGGTCAGCCTGCTTTGCGACGGGACGCGGCGGCATTGCTACGACGTGGCGCGCGCGGGGTACGTTCACTTGGCGCCGCGTCACAGCGGCGGTGGCGACGCCAAGGAAGCGGTGGCGGCGCGTTCCCTCTTTTTGCGGGCGGGATATTATCGCGCGGCGCTGGAAGAGCTGATTCGATTGGTGGATCGGTACGTAGCGGGCGGATTGATTTTGGACGCGGGGTGCGGCGAGGGATATTATACCGGCGGAGTTGCCGCTGCCATGGAACAACGCGCACGGCTCTGCGGATTTGATCTGTCGCAAAGCGCCGTGCTATCGGCGGCAAAGGCGGCAAAACGCGAGGCGCTGTCGGCGCACTATGCCGTGGCGAGCGTATTTGATTTGCCGGTGCGCGATCATTGCGCGGACGCTGTGCTCAATCTTTTTGCTCCGTGCGCGGAAGCGGAATTTCGTCGGGTATTAAAGCCGGGCGGCGTACTGATTGTCGTGGGAGCGGGAAGTTCTCATTTGCTCGGCTTGAAGCGCGCCGTGTACGACGATGTTTACGTCAACGAGGGGCGCGCCGATCTGCCTTGCAACATGCGCTTGGTGGATCAAAGCACGATAGAACGAGAAATCACGGTGCAAGGCAGCGAGGAAATTGCCGCGTTGTTTTCCATGACGCCCTACTATTGGCGCACGCCGCGCGCCGCCGCGGAAAAATTGGCAGCGCTTGACACGTTGACAACGGAGATTTCGTTTGATTTTCGAGTGTATCGGGATGAATAAGAAGAACGGTGGGGAGAAACTTCTTTCAAGAAGTTTC
>CAZDOX010000115.1:0-4281 GCA_964507155.1 uncultured Lachnospiraceae bacterium | reverse complement strand
GGACCAACGAAAACATGGGAATTGACAACGTAGAGCAAATTCGCAAAAACGCGCACATTGCCAAAGCAAACGCGCAACGCGACATTGCCATTGCAACCTCGCAAGCGCAGCAAGAAGCCAATGCGGTCAAAGTCGAAGCGGAAAAGAAAATCGCCGAGCAAGACGCAGCGCTGGCTGTGCAGCAAGCAGACATGAAAGTGCGCTCCGACACCAAGCGCGCCGAGGCCGACGCCGCTTACTCCATTCAGGAAGAAAATCAACGTAAAGTCATTGAAATCGCCAAAACCAACGCAGACATTGCGCGCCGCGAAAAAGAAGCGGAATTGAAGGAAAAAGAAATCGCCATCAAAGAGCGTGAGTTGGAAGCGCAAATCAAAAAGCAAGCCGACGCCATGAAGTACCAAACCGAAAAAGAAGCCGAAGCGGAATTGGTCAGACGGCAACGGGAAGCGGAAGCGTGCCAATATGAGGCGCTCAAAGCAGCCGAGGCAAAGAAAGCGGAAGCCGACGCCAAGCGCTACGCGATGGAGCAAGAGGCAGAGGGTATTCGCGCCATCGGTATTGCCGAAGCGGAAGCCATTGAAAAGAAAGCCGAAGCGCAAAAGAAGATGGGCGAAGCGTCCATTTTGGATATGTATCTGACTGCATTGCCCGAAGTGGTTAAAAATGCTGCCGCTCCGTTGGCAAAAACGGATAAGATTGTCATGTACGGCGACGGAAATTCGACCAAGCTGGTCAAAGACGTGATGAACAGCACCGACCAAATTATGGAAGGCGTCAAGCAGAGCGTGGGCGTCGATCTGTCCGCCTTGCTTGCCGGATTCCTCGGCGGAAAAGTCGCGCAAAACACATCGGTCGCAGCAAGCACGTCGGATACGTCGGAGCAACCGGAACATGACGCGAACAGCGAAGAAAATTAAGGCTGATCCACTGATCACTGATCACTGATCACTGATCGTTGATCGCTGATCGTTGATCGTTGATCGTTGATCGTTGATCGTTGATCGTTGATCGTTGATCGTTGATCACAAGTCGTTTTTAAGTCAAAGCCAAAATTGAAACCGAGGGGGAACTTTCAAAAAAAGCTCCTCCTCGCGTTTTATGGGAACGCCCTTGCCGTTTGGCGCACGGGTTATCGCCTTATGTCTTGTTTTGCTCATTTCTCTCATTTCTTTTGTCCGATATCGCGCCCTGCGGTTTCTTGCTCAGGGTCATCAGTCCCGCCATCAGCAAAAACACGCCGAAACATCGAGCGACCCATTCTTCCGGCAAACCGACGGCAAGGCGGGTGCCCAACAAAGAACCGCCAAGTCCCCCCAACGCCAACATCAACACCGGAAAGAGAGACGTCCGCCGTCGGGTTAAGTGAACAAAAAGGGAAGCGCCCGAGGCGAAGATGAAAAATAAAAGGTTGAGCCCCTGCGCCGCCAGTTGCGGGATATCGCGCACGGCACTTAAATACAGAACGAGCAAACCGCCCGATCCGACTCCCATGCCGGATAACACCGCGATGATCAACGACGCCGGAATATCCAAGCCGCTCATGGACATGCCCTCCTTTTCTTTTTCCTCCGTTCGCGGCAAGCAACGATCCTCACCGCGATACAACTCTTACTTGCGAGTCTGCCGCTCAGCGCAACAGCATCCGCACCCCGCCGACCAGCAGCAGGACGGCAAATAACTTTTGCAGCCATGGCAATCGCACTCGGTCCAAAGCCAATCCTCCAATCACCCCTCCCACCAGCGCGGGGATCAAAAATGGGGAAAACTCCGCAAGCGAAATCGCGCCTCTCTTGGCATATTGTACCGCCGAGAGAATCGAAACCGGCAGCATGGAACAAAGCGACGCCGCATAGACGTCCCGGGGATCGCCGCCGTTTTCCCCTTGTCGGCTTCCCCGCCCGCGGCGCTGCTGCCATGCCGATAGCACCAAAACGACAATAATTCCACCGCCTGCCCCGAGCAATCCGTTGATCATGCCGGAGGCAAGGCCGGTTATCCATAGCAGCGCCGTCTCTCGGACGGCGGCACCGGAATTGAAACGATGTGTCGCGTGCATATTTTTCTCCGTTCGCTTGTTTTTTGATCGCCTTATGGCGAGATGATCGATGATGGGGACCGGTTGCCACGATGAACCTTGCGGACACCGTGTGCTCCCCCTTTGCATGCAACCTCTCCCCCGCCGGCCGCAGTTTTTTGCGATATTCTTTCCTTATAATTTTTAAAAAAAATTAACAGAAAAAACCGTCAAAAAAGCGAGAGCCACTTGAAAAAAAAGCAAATTAATGTTATACTATAAGGGAATATTGGATTTGCTTTTCATCCTAATTTCATGCATCAATATCCGATATCTGACATCGGATATTGATGGTCCACGCGAAAAAGATCGCGCAGCTCGCTCGTTTTGTCGGACGGACGATCGGTTACGCATAGTGTGTGCCGACACGCGAACTTCATACCCGAAACAGCAAAAAATATGAAAATAAAATTTTTTCCTGCATGGAATCATCCCCGAGCGGGCAATGATCAAATGGTTCGACACGACAGCGACTTATAAAAAGAAGAAGAAAAAAGAGACAAAATATAAACCGAAACGAACGGGAAAGGAGCAAGACTTGGCAACTACGGGAAATCAAAATCATCAAAAATCAAAGCGGGAAAAGGCAGATTGGTTTGAAGCTCTTTGCACCATGGGAGAAAATAAAGAAGAGAAAAAAGAGAAAAAAGAAAAAACAGCGAAAGAAAAAACGGGAAAACGTGACGCTACGTCCGCGCGCCGTGAGAAATCGACCAAGCAAACGTCCTCGGTCAAGCGCCCCGCCGCCGAGCGCGGGCGAGTGCGCGTACAAAATCATTCGGACGATCCGTTTGACGAGACGGATATTCCTCCGTTCGACGCAAACGAGGAAAGCGTTGCCGATACGGTGTTTCAAGAGGCAAACGACGGGAGAAAGCCTACCGGAAATACCTCTCGCACCAAGCAGCGCAAAAAAGCAGCGTCTTCCGGCAAAGGCGGTGGAAATAATCGTTCGCGCCGCGACACGGAACCTTTGCCGAGCGGCGAGCGGCGAATCGCCGACGTGCTGGCGGATTTGCAGCCGTATGTCATTTTTGCGCTGGGGATTTTCTTGGCGATTGAAATGGTGGTAACCTTTGCAATGAACGGCGGTACTTACGGCTGGACGCGCGAAACCCATCCGTTCCGTTGGTTGGGGTACTATTTGGACTCTGTCTTGTTCGGCTTACTGGGGTACGGCGCGTATCTGCTGCCGGCAGGGATGATCTATCTTTCCTTAGATCGATTGCGTCACGGCAAACGGCGCACCGGCAAAGGGTTGATGGCAACGGGGATCGTATTGCTGCTTCCCATGCTGATTCACGTCGGGCGGCTGCATCGCGGCGCCTTGGGCACACCACAGACGGCGCAACTGCGGGAGCTGTACACATCCGGTGCGGCGCATACGAGCGGCGGCGTGCTGCCCGGACTGCTCGGTTATGTATCGTACGCGGGACTTGGGGTCATCGGAACGATGATCATCGGGATTTTCTTTTTGCTTTTGCTTGTCATGTTGTTGATCGGTGTAACGCCGATCGGAATATGGGAAATGATTCGCGGTCGATATCGGCAACGACGCGACGATCGGCAGCGCGCTTATGAAAAAGAACGGGAAATGCGGCAAGAACGCGGTCTGGCGCCCAGAAACGCCCTAACGCGGGAAATCGCGGATCCCTCTCAGCGCAGAGACGAAGAAATGGAACGAAAAATTCGTCGTCGCTTGGACCGCGAGCAAGAGAAAATGGAACTGGAAGCGCTTAAGGAGGCGGAGCGCTCCGATCGCTTGGAGCGCGCAAAGGCAGCCAAGCAAGCCGCCGCTCGTAAGGAGCCGCTTATTGAGGAAGCGTCGGATGACTTTGATCCGATGGACGCGCTGCTGCAACGCGAGCAGCCAAAAGAGGACACTTCCGACGAATCGATTGCCCAAACGAATCCCAAAAAGAAAAAGCGCGGGAAATCTTCCAAAGAGGAATCCATACAACCCGATTTTGCAGCGACGGTCGGACCGATGCCGCCGGAGGAAGTATGGCCGCCGGAGGCGGACGAGAAAGAAAGAGAGGCTGCCGAGGAAGATTCTCTATCGTCGGTATTCGAAGACGTCACGGATCTGCCCGATACGGAAGATCCCGCCGATGTGTCGACAAAAAGTCCCCTATCGCGCGCCGCGGAAATCCCCCCGGAGGAAGACGAGGACGAACCCGAGGAAGAATCGCTGCGCAACTATC
>CAZDOX010000114.1:0-4316 GCA_964507155.1 uncultured Lachnospiraceae bacterium | reverse complement strand
CTTTTTTTCTTTAGTTTTCAGTTCACGATTGGGAGGTGAAACCAAATGCCCAGCAATTCTATTCTCGAACAGAAAAAGCAGATCGTCGCAGATCTGGCAGAGTCTATCAAAAACTCCGCTGCCGGTGTCTTGGTCAATTATCAAGGCATCACCGTAGAGAACGACACCAAAATGCGTAAGGCTCTTCGTGAGGCAGGCGTAAAGTATGTCGTTATGAAGAACTCTCTGACCGGCAGAGCTTGCGATATGAACGGTTTGTCCGATATGAAGCCGTATTTGAACGGCATGACGGCTCTGGCAATCGGCAACGCAGATGATCCGATCGCTCCGGCGAAAGTCATCAAAGAGTATGCCGACAAGATCGAGTCTTTCAAAATTGTCGCAGGCTATCTGGACGGTGCCGTTGTTGACGTTGCAACCGTGGAAGCGCTCGCCGACATTCCCTCGAAAGAGGTTCTTATTGCTAAGCTGCTCGGCAGCATCCGTTCCCCCTTGTACAAGTTTGCATATGCTTTGCAAGCTGTTGTTGACAAGGACGGAGAAGCTGCTCCCGCCGCTGAGGAAGCTCCCGCAGAGGCGTAAAATCGCGCGCACCAACATTCGCGCGTCACATCATGTGTGTCACACACAAATTTAAAATATCCTAATATTGGAGGTATTTCAAAATGGAAAAGATCAACAATATCATTGAAGAACTCAAGTCCCTGACTATTCTGGAACTTTCCGAACTGGTTAAAGCTGTTGAGGCTGAGTTCGGCGTATCCGCTGCTGTGCCCGTAGGCGGTGCTGCAGTCGCAGGCGCTGCTGCTCCCGCTGCAGAAGAGAAGACCGAGTTCGACGTTATCTTGGCTGGATTCGGCTCCAACAAACTGGGCGTCATCAAGGTTGTTCGCGAAGTGACCGGCCTTGGCTTGAAGGACGCAAAAGACCTGGTTGAGGGTTGCCCGAAGGCTCTGAAGGAAGGCGTTTCCAAGGAAGAGGCTGAGTCTCTCAAGGCTACGCTGACCGAAGCAGGCGCTACCGTCGAAATCAAATAATTCACCGCGTGTGAATATTTCCCGCTGTGTCTTGATAACAGCAAAGAGGACTACGCTTGTCGTAGTCCTTTTTTGCTATATTCGCCAAGATTAATCGAAAAAAATTGAGGGAAACCGTATCAAAGTCCCCTCATGCATAAACAAACTTTTATTTATCATTTACGCCCAATCGTCATCTTCGGTAGACGTCGCCTCCGCGACAAGCTCAAAATCATCTTTCCCTGCGCCGCACAAAGGACAAGTCCAATCGGCGGGAAGATCTTCAAAATCGGTTCCCTCTTCGATCATATTTTCCGGATCACCTACTTTCGGGTCGTATTCATAGCCGCACAGTTCGCAAGCATACTTTTTCATAGTCAGACGTAAACTCCTCTTGTATTTATTTAGGTATATTATAATACCTCACTACGGACACTTTGTCAACAGTTGATTCCATATATTTATAAACAATCTTTTTTCTACCTTCCTTGTATCATTTATATATTATGACCATTTTGCCCCATGCAGTTCTGTTTTTTACGTTTTTTCCGTATAATGGAAGAAAAAAAGCGGGAAAGGCAGGCCTTTTCAGGTGAAACATTCACGGCAATTTATGATACAAGCCATGCTCATGGGCCTCTTTAATATTTTGCTGCGCGCGGTAGGCGTCAGCTTTCAAGTTTACATTGTTTCGTTGGTCGGCGCAACTACCTCCGGTCTTAGCGCTCTGATTTCCGGCGTTTTCGGCTTTGCCGTTACTCTGGCGCTGTCCGGGATTCAACTCGGGTGTACCCGCTTGGTCGCCGAGGGCGTGGGAACCGACAATGAGCTGCATATTCGCAACACCTTGCGCTGCGCCCTTGCCTACGCCCTCTTTTTCGGTTTTCTCTCCGCGTCGCTTCTCTTTTGCTTTGCCGCGCCCATCGCCCGGTACGGTCTTCATCATCCGGAAACCGTGCTGCCCCTGCGCACAATGGCGCTGTCGCTGCCCGCCATGTCCCTCACCTCTTGCTTGTCCGGATATTTCATCGCCGTCCGCCGCGCGTATAAAAGCACCTTGTTGCAAGTCGGCGAACAATTGCTGAGGATTCTGCTCACCGTATTCTTATTCCACCAAACAACGATTGTCTCTCCCGCCCATGCGCTCTCGCTGCTCTCGCGCGCCGATACCACCGCTTGCATTTCCGCCGCTCTTTGTATGCTGGCACTGTTTTTGCTGGATCGCCGTCGACACGCGCTTGACCCGCATACCCCACCACTCAAGCAAACGAGCCTTTCTTCTTCTTTTCCCGCCGTGGCGCGCCATCTGCTATCGGTTACGCTACCGGTCGCCGTTTCCGCCTACGCTCGATCCGGCTTGATTTCTTTGGAGCACCTGCTGCTTCCGATCGGACTTGAAAAATTCGGGCAAGAATCTGCCGCCGCCCTGGCAGATTACGGTGCTTTGCAAAGCATGGCGTTACCCGTCGTTCTGTTCCCGACCGCGCTTCCGGCAGCTTTTGCCAATCTACTGATTCCGGAAGTAACGGAACGTCACGTACGCGGGGAGCACGCCGGAATTTGCCGCATGATTCGGCACGTGCTCTCGTTCGCGCTGCTGTACGCCATCTGCATTGCGGGAATCATGCTGACCTTTGCCGAAGATTTCGGCACTCTCTTGTATCAAAATCATCAAGCCGCGCACTTCATTCGGATTCTCGCACCGCTTATTCCCATTATGTATTTGGACAGCGCGGTCGACGCCATGCTCAAGGGCCTTGGGCAGCAGGTCAGTTCCATGGGAATCAATATCATCGACGCTTCCCTTTCCGTCCTGCTGGTCTGGCTTTTGGTTCCCCGCCTTGGGATTTACGGTTATGTCGTGACCATTTACGTGACAGAAATCGTCAACGCAGCGCTCAGCATTGCACGTTTGCTTGTCGTCACGCGGACGACGCTGCCGCTGGCGCGTTGGGTTGTCCCTCCCGCGGTGAGCATTCTCGGCGCCGTTTGCACCGTTCGACTGCTGAATGTGACCGTTCTCCCCGCCCTTGGGCCCTTAGCGTCGGGACAAAACGTCGTTGCCTTGTGTGTGCAAATCGGTTTGGTGATCGGCATGTACTTTTTGTATTGCCGTCTTCTCGGCGCACTGCGACGGCAAGATCTTCGCTGGCTGGTGCATCTGTTCCGAGCCGACTAAAGCCTGCTTCCCGCCAAAACCGCGTTTTCCCGTCATTCTCGGAAATATTTTGATCGCCGAGAGCGCATACTATAGCGTAAGTCCCACTGGTAAAGGAGCACCGTATGTCCCATCCGTGTACCGATCGCGAAAAAAGTCAAAATTCTCCCGCTTCCGACGCTCCTCCCCCGCGTTCCCAAGAAATCTCGCCGCAAACTTCTCTGCTTTGGCAAACCCGCGCCGCTCGCTTATTTTGTCTTTTGGCGGGCGCGGGAATAGCTTTTCTGCTGCTTCGCTATGCCCTTCCCTGCCTGATTCCGTTTTTGATCGCGTGGCCCCTTTCTTTTCCCATCCGTCGCGGCGCGACGTTGCTGCAAAAGCACTGGCATATTCCTCGTCGTGTCGGCGCCATCGTCTTGTTGATCGTCATGATTCTTCCGGCGGGGGTCCTGATCTTCTATGTCGGCGAGCGATTGATCGCGGAAATTCACCAATTGTTCACCATGCTCGGCAGCGGCGAGGAAATTGTCCGTGCGGCAGAGCAGGTGATCGATTTTTTCACCCGAATCACCGCGCACATTCCTCCTTTACGCGGTTTTGTCGAAGATGGCAGCATGGAGCAATTTTGGACGCGGGTAGACGCGGGCGTTGCCGCCGTGGTCAGCGACACCCTCACGCGATGGAGTTCTCATATTCCCGACGCCATCAGCACCGTGCTCCGCGCGTTTCCCACCTTGCTGATCATATTATTCACTGTTCTGGTCACGCTGATTTATTGTTGCGTGGACGACGGCAAAATCGCGCATTTTTTGCACACCTTAATCCCGCCGGCACACCGCCCCGCATGGCAGCGCACGCGACAAACGCTGCTGCTTGCCGGCGCCAACTATCTGCGCGCTTATTTTCTTCTTTTTTTGTTCACCTTCGCCCAACTGTTTCTGGGATTTTCCATTTTGCGCCTGCCCTACTGTTTTCTTCCCGCCCTGCTCATTGCAGCCATGGACATTCTGCCACTTCTCGGCACCGGCACCGCGCTGATTCCGTGGTCCGTAATTGCCTATTTTCGCGGCGATACCCGACTGGCGCTGGGATTGCTGATTCTATTCGGCGTCATGCTGTTGTTGCGGCAATGGCTGGAGCCG
>CAZDOX010000113.1:0-4318 GCA_964507155.1 uncultured Lachnospiraceae bacterium | reverse complement strand
CTCGGGGGCGGGACCATCTCAGACGCCGAAGTTCCCGCCCCCGAACCCCCGCCTCCTTGGCTGGGCGGCTGTTGCTTGATTGATATGCCGGAGTTTTCAGTTGCTGCCGGATAGGACAGCGGACAAGTTTCGCGCTGACATTGGGGCAGCAGCCATTCTATTTTTTTATAAAAATTCTTGAAAAGGGGTGCGGGGAAAAACTTCTTAGAAGAAGTTTTTCTCTGCCGTCTCCTTATGGAGCGTCGCGCCATCCGCACCGTCAAATGACGCCCGGATCTTGTCAAAGTAAATGCTGCCGACCGGATTTGCCCAAACAGCATTTTTGTGAAGAATCTAAACAAATACCAAGGTTCTCTGTTTTGGAGAGATCCTTGGTATTTTTGTTGCAAATAATTAATGGGAAATTCGCTCTACTTCATGACAAAAATCCATGTGGCGCAAAGCAAGCAGCAGCGCGTCGACATCTTGTTTGGTGTTAAACGGACCGAAGCTGACACGCACCGTTCCTTCTCGCGTGCCGAGCGTTTGGTGAGCCAGCGGAGCACAATGGTACCCGGTTCTCGTGCAAATTCCTTGCTCGGCAAGATATGCGCCGATTGTATCGCAATGGTGCGAGGTGTGAACGAAACTCAACGTTGAGCCGACTTCGTTGGGAAGCAGCACTCGGTAATCCGCTCGCTCCGAGAGCGCGTCGCGTAGATAGAGAAACAATTGCTCCTCTCGCCGATGAATCGTTTCTATTCCGACTTGTGACAGATAGTTCAAACCGCAAGTCAGCGCGGCAATGGCGGGGGTCGGAAGCGTGCCTGCCTCCCCCCGTTCCGGAAATTCGTCCGGCATGTCACGGGAAAGCGATTGATAGCCGCTCCCGCCCGCCACCAGCGGCGATGGGTTGATCTGTTCGCCAAGCAGGCAAAAACCGCAGCCTTGCAATCCCAAAAGACCTTTATGCCCGGGGGCGCAAAGTGCGTCGATGTGCATGGAGGGCATATGAATCGGCAAATGCCCCGCCGATTGTGCCGCGTCGACAAAAAACAGAATCCCCAGACGGCGACAGAGCGCGCCAATGGCAGCCAAAGGCAGAACGCGAGAGCAAATGTTGGATTGATGGACGCAGATCAAAACCCGCGTGTTTGCGCGATATTTGGTCAGGATGTCCGCGCAAATCTGCTCGGCATTACCGTCGGTTGAAAACGTATCATAGGTGATGGATCTTTCGTGCACCAACTGTTGCAGGGGGCGCACGACGGCGTTGTGTTCCAGATCGGAAATCAACACGTGATCGTTAGGTTGTAAAACGCCTTTGAGTAAAAAGTTGATGGCGTAGGTGGCGTTCAAGGTAAACACCACGCGTGTGGGATCGTTGCTGCCAAAGCAAGCGGCAAGCTGTTCGCGACAACGGTAAATGCGTTCTGCCGACGCCACCGCCAGCGGATGCGAACCTCGCCCGGCATTTCCGCAGTCTTTTTGCACGCACCGCCACACGGCAGGCATGAGCGCGGCAGGCTTGGGAAAAGAGGTCGCCGCGTTATCCAGATAAATCGGAGTCATCCGTGTTGTCCCATGACTTCATGACCGGTTGTCTCGTCAAGGTTCCTTGGCACGGATGCCGTGCTGCCCGAGCGCGCGCAGTGCGGCGTCGCGCTGGATGCAGGGAACGGCAAGACCGTACTGACACCCTCCGTTTGCCGTGTTGGTGGGATTTTTGATCATGGAAGCCATATATCCATCTTGTTGCAACAATTTTTGTGCCCGCATAGCAGCGTTGACGGAACCGATTCGAATCGTGCAGGCAGGCGTGTACTCGGATACGCGTATGCGATCAGACATCATACAAGTTCCTTCCTTTCTTGCTGTCTTTTTCTTTTGATATCTCGGGAGCATTCTCCCATAACATCATATGACAAGTAAGCAAGATCGGTCACTCGGTTTGAGGGCGGGAAGGCTGCCCCGCGTCATTCTCCCGAGGGCAGCGCGGCGCGCTTGGCTTGGCAAAGTGCGGTGATAAAGGCATGATCCTGCTTGGACAATTTATAGTCCTTGCGATGAATCAGATAATCTTTGCAAGTTTTAGCCAGCGACGGGCAGGGGCGGCAGGTCAATCCGTAGCGATCCAAGCATTTTTGCGCCATCGGCGGCGACCATAGGACGGCACCGGTATGCTGCGCAAGCAGTTCCCAAGAGGCGGCTTGCTCCGAGAGAAAAACGCAGCGGCTCTGACGAAAAGTCTCGCTCTCTTTGCTTGCCTTGGAGAGCAAAAACGGGGAAGAGAACGAATCGGCGTGCACAATTTCCAAGCAATCGGATAAATCTTCTTGTGTGAGCGTATCTTTTTTCGCCAGAGGGTTGTTTTGATTCATCACCAAAACGGAGGAAAATTCCGCGATCAATTCGTAAGAAAGATTTTTCTCATCCAGCGTCAGTTTGAGTAGGCGGTCGTCTTGCTCGACGCAGCGTACAATGCCGAGCTTGCAATCGTTGGCGACGACTTGCTGGATGGTTTGCGGCGCATTGGTTTCTTGATAATACAAATCGATGGCCGCCGTGTCATTTTGCGCGATCCATTGCGCCACCGCGTCGGAAATGTAAGCGGCGCGCGGCGCGGAAAGAGAAAATTTTTGCTTTTTCGGCAGGCGTTGCTTGTACAGCGTTTCCACATCGTCGATCTGCTTGAGAATTTGCTGCGCGTAGAGAATAAATTCCTCTCCGTCCGGGGTGAGCATCATTCCTTTGGCGCTGCGGTTGAAAATAACGATGCCCAGATCCGCCTCCAGTTCTTTGATGGAACGGCTGATGTTCGGCTGCGCGATCAGCAGGGATTCCGCCGCTTTATTCAGCGAACCGAGCTTAGCCACTTCCACGGCGTATTTCATGTGTAAAATATTCATCTTGAGATTACCTCCCACTCTTTGATCCTACAGCGTAGAAATCAACAGATTTTGATGTTCGGGGAAATACGCAAAAACGAGGGGAGAAACTCCCACCAAGGAAGCTCCTCCCCGCCATCAATTGCTGTCAGTCGTTTTCGCCGTCAATCTTTTTCAGATCGTCGTCTTCAATCTCACAAGATACCTTTTCGCCGCACGCGGGGCAAATCAGCGTTTCCGGATCGACGGAGGTGTCGAAGCACACGGTCTCTCCGCACGAGGGGCAGACGATCTCGAAATACTCTTCATCTTCCGCATCGTCCTCGTCGTCATCAAAATCATCATCCCACTCGTCGTCCGAGTCGTATTCGTCGTCCTCGTCCGACTCTTCGTCCAGATAATCTTCCACGTCGGACAAATCGGTGTCGATTTCCTCAACGTACTCACGCAGATCTTCCAATTCGTCCACGACCTCGTCCAAATCCGTGTCATGCGACTGCACGGCGGACGCCAATTCGCCGACCAAATCAATCAGTGCGGCAATCAGCTTGCCTTCGTTTGTCGTTTTGTCATAATTCAAACCGTCAGCCAAGCCGTTCAGATAAGCTGCTTTTTCCTTGAGTTCCATTTTTATGACTCTTCCTTTCGTTTTTTGCCTGAAAAGCGATTCGTTTTCAGATGTCATGATGCCTCTCCCAAAAAGGGAGGAGAAAAGTTTATGCGTTTTCCGCAAAGCAAAAATTTTCGCTCTCTGCTCGGCGCAAAAGGCAAAACTTTTTTGTTGCTTACGCGCGGGACAGATACTCGCCGGTTCTGGTGTCGATTTTCAGAACGTCGCCCTCGTTGATAAACAACGGAACCTTAATCTCGGCGCCTGTTTCCAGCGTAGCGGGTTTGAGTGCGTTGGTCGCGGTGTTTCCGGCAAAACCGGGATCGGTTTTGGACACAGCCAGCTCGACAAACGTCGGTGCTTCCACCTCGAACACATTACCCTTGTAAGAAATGATTTTAACCATCATTTCCTCTTTAACGAACTTAAAGCTCTCACCCACTTTGTCGTGCGCGATGAGCGTTTCTTCCCACGTTTCGGTATCCATAAAGTGATACAAATCGCCGTCGTCATAGGAATACTGCATTTCGCGGCGCTCGATATACGCGTTTTCAAACTTGTCGGTGGGGTTGAACGTACGCTCTACGATACCGCCCGTGATGACGTTCTTAATCTTGGTGCGAACAAATGCCGCGCCCTTACCGGGTTTTACGTGCTGGAACTCGACAACCTGCCAAGCCGTTCCGTCACCCATGTCAAACGTAACGCCATTTTTAAAATCTCCGGCTACTACCATAACTAAAATAAACCTCCAGATGTTTCGGATTGAAATATTGAAATATAATTACAAATTATTATACACCATTTTGTCGTTTTTTTCAAGTCTTTTTTTGATTTTTTA
>CAZDOX010000112.1:0-4381 GCA_964507155.1 uncultured Lachnospiraceae bacterium | reverse complement strand
CATTCCGCCGCCATGCGGCGGCACAAATTGCTACGCGTGAAACAGTTCTTTGATGGAACTTTCACGCCAGATAGATCAAATTCGAAAAACGAGTGCCGTTTCAGACGATCCGTACGGATAAAAACGCGGACGGCAGGGCAAACTACCTTTTGCACCCCATCTTTCGATTGAGGTGTCGCATGTAAACATGTTAATCCGAAAGATTGCAACAAAACAAAAACAAAGGAAGTGAAATCTCATGCATGAATGTACCGCAAACGGTTGCTCGCCCCATCACTGCGACAGCGACAAAAAGCATTTAAAAGGAATTTGCTGCAACGTGCGCAACTGTGAATATCACGATTGCGACACGCATTGCACCGCCCCGGAAATTGCCGTGGGCCCCAGCAACGCTCAAACTTCTGCCGATACCGCGTGCGCGACGTTTAAACAAAAACAAGTGTAAGCGTGTCGCCGCTGCCCCTTGTGGGCGCGGGCGTTTCGTTTAATCAATCGACAATCCGACCCATAACGGCGTAATCAAAAGGGTGAAACTTTTTGGTTACGCCGCCATTTTTTACGTTTTTAGCGGAGATTGAGGTAAGCGTAGACTTCGCTTGTCATCTGCTCCGCGTCGATCACAGTTTCAAAGCGCACCTTTTTCTTAGCTAAGCCGACGAGCGGGTAGGGGATTTCCGTACCGGTTGCCGCGGCGAGTTCTTTGAGCGCAGCCAAGTCGTCGGTCGGTTGATTTCCGGTTACGGAACGATAGACGTCCTTGGCGAATTTATACGGACTTGCCGTGGAATCCACCACCATCGGGGAAAAGTCTCCCGTG
The DNA here is from genome assembly GCA_964507155.1 of uncultured Lachnospiraceae bacterium. Lineage (GTDB taxonomy): Bacteria > Bacillota > Clostridia > Oscillospirales > CAG-272 > SIG644. The sequence continues at coordinate 3,564 of CAZDOX010000112.1, read as the reverse complement.
CTGTTTTGATATTGCGCAGCGCAGCAAAGAGCAACCGCCGTGTGCGTGTCGCACAAATAATGATGACGTTCAAAGTAGGTGCGAATGGTTTGTTCCGTTTGCTTTTCGTCGGCAAAGAATCCGACAAAATGCTCGTCGATAGCCGCTTTTACTTCCGGATCCACCGTATACACCCCGTCGCGATTCAGCTGTTCCATATACGAGACGGTTTTCTCGCTGCCCGCCGTAAAATACAGCAGACGTTCCAGATTGCTGGAAATCAAAATGTCCATGGAGGGGGACATGGTCAAATGAAACGCGCGATTGCGATCGTATGTCCCGGTTGCGAGAAAATCGGTCAAAATATTGTTGGCATTGGACGCGCAAATCAGTTTTCCGATCGGTAGTCCCATGCGTTTGGCCAGATATGCGGCAAAAATATTACCGAAATTCCCGGTGGGAACACAAACGTTGAACGTTTCGCCGGCAGACAATTCGTTCGCTGCCAAAAGATCCAAATAAGCCGAAATATAATAGACAATTTGCGGTGCCAAACGACCCCAGTTGATGGAGTTGGCACTGGAGAGTACGTAACCGTTTTCGCTCAATTTTTCCGCTGTCTCACGGTCGCCGAAAATGCGCTTTACGCCGGTTTGCGCATCGTCGAAATTCCCGCGGATCGCGCACACGTTCACGTTCCCACCCTCTTGCGTTGCCATTTGAAGCTTCTGAACGCGGCTGACCCCGTCAACCGGATAGAAAACCATCATCTTTACTTGATCAATATCGCGATATCCTTCCAAAGCTGCCTTGCCCGTGTCTCCGGAAGTGGCAACCAAAATCAGCGCGGTTCGATCTTCGCCGGTTTTTTTCAACGCTCGTGAGAGCAAACGCGGCATAATCTGCAATGCCATGTCCTTAAATGCCGCTGTGGGACCGTGCCAGAGTTCCAATGAAAAAATGTGCGCAAAGTCGTCGACTTTTACCAAAGGTGCCGCACCGCCGGGGAAAGCCTGCTCGCGATATGCAGCCGTGCAATCGGCGAGCAATTCTTCCTCGCTGTAGTCATCCAAGAACAAGTGCAATATTTTAGCGGCACGTACCGGGTATGATTCTTTCGCCAGCGCTGCCAAAAAGTCTTCGGTCAATACCGGTAGTTCCATCGGCACAAACAAACCGCCGTCGGCGGCCAAACCCTGCTTGATGGCTTGCGCGGAAGAGCAGGAAAAGTCAGCGTGGATATCACGGGTACTACGATAATTCATCATGAAAAAATCCTTTCTTTCGGAAAAATAAATATCTATATGAAAACCGCAAGGGTTGATTTTTTAAACAAAATTTTTTTGAATAAACGCTTGAGCGTTGCCGTAAAACAACTTTTGAATGAGAGAGTCGGGATATCCGAGCCGCATCAGCTCGCATGCCAGCTGTTTGGCATCGGAAATATGCGATATTCCGCGCGGCAGCGCGGCACCGTCCCAATCCCCGCCGATGGCGACCGTGTTTTCACCGCCAAGGGACAAATAATGCTCCAAATGACGCACTAAATCGCTGACGGCAGCCTCTCTTTGCGAAGTATCGCACAAATGCTCACAATAAAAGTTCAATCCGACAAGTCCTCCCAGCTCACGAAGCGCGGTAAAGTGCTCGTCACGCAAATTACGCGGATGATCGTAAACGGAATAGGCGTTGGAATGAGAAGCGATGATCGGTTTTTCGGAAACTTGCGCCAGGTCGATGGTATCTTGCGCACTTTTCGCATTGGTGTGGGATATGTCCGGAACAATGCCCAGCGCAAAACAGCGCTCAACCGTCCGGCGACCGAAGGAGGTCAGACCGACATCGGTATCAAAAGCGCCTCCGATACAGGTTTCTCCCGACCACTGCAGCGTCAGATAGCGCACGCCGCAGCGCGCCAGATGATCCAGCCTCTCCGGGCGATTGCCCAAAATTCGTGCGTCTTCCACTGCCAAAAAAGCAGCTGCACGATGGTCGGACCATGCCCTCGTCAGATCTTCTGCCGTGTGAACCGCAACCATGCGGGACGCGACAAGCTCTTGCTTGAGCTGCTCTTGCCAATAGGCAACCATGCGACAAAAAGCGTCGTACCCTTGGTCGTCGGTCAAGCGATCGGAACACCATGCGGCAAAAAATTGCGCGTAATGAGGGTATGCCGCGGCATCTTCCAAAGAAATTGCCAAGTCGTTTTGCCATAGGCTCGCGTGATGGCAAGACAGCTCATATAAAGTGTCGCAGTGCAGGTCAATGAGGGGGAGGGAAAAGTCCATAGCAGCTCCGTTTCTTCCGCCGTGGCGGTAGTTCAAAAATCGGGTGGTTTGCCTATTTGTTATGGGAAACGGTAAATGCGTTTCGAATGTGGTGCAATTTTAAAATATCCGAAGCGTCATTTCCCATACTTCCGTGGCGCAAATATATTTCAATGACGTCAAATCTCATCCGGACGCCTTGCGGCTTGTTGTCACGCACATACGCGGTAGCCGCCTTTTCAATGTTTTTCTGTTTGGCTTTTGTCACAGCGGCAGAGGGACGTCGGGTCAGCAAGAGCACACCGGCGGGATCCGCGGCGGCGCCGCGCGTTTTCACCTCGGTAAAAATCAAAACGGAACCGTCTGTGGCGATGATATCGATTTCACAATGCGCATAGCAATAATTCCTCGCCAAGATGCGAAATCCGTTTTGCTCCAAATACAGTGCCGCCAAATCTTCGCCGCGGCGTCCGACGGAGGTTGCCAACTTTTGCTGATGGTTATGTTCCGTCATGGGAGAACCCGTGCTTGTAATCCAAAATGTAAGGGGCAACGCGACCGTCCTCCGTACGAAAAGACCAAGCGGCGCGCTGCTTGGCTTGCCGAATCTTTGCCATGACATCGTCCGGCGACGCATCTTGTTCGGGTAAATGTAAAAAACGAATAAAACGTTGGCGATGAATCGGGGAAGGACCGTACTTTTGGAGCGCTTCTTGGTGTAAGCGTGTGCCGTACCCTTTGTGTTTGGCAATTCCGTATTGCGGATACGCCGCATCAAGCGCCTCGCACATCCGATCCCGCGTTACCTTGGCTAAAACAGATGCCGCGGAAACGGACGGAATCAGCGCGTCCCCGTGAATTACGGCTTTGGCGGGAATGGCAAAATCACGGTCGATATTGCCGTCGATCCAAGCGCCTTGCGGTTGCGGGGATAGTCCGTCGATGGCACGACGCATGGCAAGCAGCGTTGCTTCCAAAATATTGATGGCGTCAATTTCCTCCACTGTAGCTTGGGCGACGCAGTAGGACAGCGACTTTTCTCGAATGACGTCAAATAAAGCGTCTCGCTTCTTGGCGGTCAATTTTTTGGAATCATTTAATCCGACCAACTCAACGTCGTCCGGCAAAAGGCACGCGGCGGCAACGACCGGGCCGCAAAGCGGTCCTCTGCCCGCTTCATCCACGCCGCATACCGCAGAGCAGGGAAGCGACGAAAACACTTCCGGCAAAGAAAAGTTTTCTTTGGTGGGCACCGATTCTCTTTTTGACTTTGACATTCGTTCTACGCCTCACTTCTTGCAGGATTATGACCATTTCT
>CAZDOX010000111.1:0-4393 GCA_964507155.1 uncultured Lachnospiraceae bacterium | reverse complement strand
CGAGGGTCGCGGGTCAAGAAGCCTGCTGCTTTCAGCGCGGGTTTGTTTGCTTCATCGGCAGCGACAAGCGCACGAGAAAGTCCGTGACGGATAGCGCCTGCCTGACCGGAGAAACCGCCGCCGTTGACGCGAGCGATAATGTCAAATTTTCCCTCCGTGCCGGTGGTGGCAAACGGCTGGTTGACGATCAGCTTCAAGGTTTCCAAACCAAAATATTCATCAATATCACGACCGTTAATGGTGATCGCGCCCGTACCGGGAACGATACGTACACGTGCGACAGACTTCTTTCTTCTGCCGGTTCCGTAAAAATAGGGTTTTGCACTGGTATACATCAATTAATCCTCCCTTTCCTAAATCAGATCTCGTAAGCAACGGGTTTCTGAGCCTCGTGCTTATGAGCGGCGCCTGCATAAACTTTCAAACGGGTTGCAGCAGCGTCACCGAGCGTATTGTGAGGGAGCATGCCCTTGACTGCCAGTTCCATTGCCATCTCGGGTTTGGATGCCATCAAAGTTTTATACTGCACGGATTTCAAACCGCCGATGTAGCCGGAATGATGGCGATAGTACTTGTCCTCCAGCTTGTTACCGGTCAAAACAGCTTTTTCTGCGTTGACGATAATAACAAAATGACCGCAGTCGACGTGAGGGGTGAACTCGGGGTCATTCTTGCCGCGCAACAGCGTAGCGGCAGCAGCAGCGACACGGCCCAAAGGCTTGTTTGCCGCATCCAGAACGTACCACTTGCGAACTACGTTCTCTTTTTTCTGCATGAAAGTAGACATTGTTTCGTTTTCCTCCAAAATATTGAGTGATTTATCATACCGGACTATTATACCATTGATCGCAGCGTTTGTCAATAGATTTTTTTGATTTTTTTGCAATTATTTTCGATTATTTTAATTTAGATGATCAAAATCTCGCAAATCCTCGCGAAATCTCCGCTTTTGCGTTCTTTTTCTGCACCGCCGCCACAAAACTTCAAGACCATTAGAAAGGAATGGTCATAAAAATGAAAAAAATATTGACTATGTGTCAAATATGTGATATAATAGTGACAAGAGAATGGTTCAAAGCCGTTCGGAAAGATAATTTGGAGGATCAAGACGATGTTTTGTAAAAACTGCGGTACTCAGATCGACGATCAGGCTGCTTTTTGTCCCAACTGCGGGCAAGCGGTAAACGATCAATCCACTCAGTTTCAACAGCCTCAACAGCCGATCAATCAGAATTCCGGCCAAGCCAAGTCGAAGCTGGCGGCAGGATTGCTGGGTATTTTCTTGGGTTCCCTTGGCGTACATAATTTTTACTTGGGTTACAACAAGAGAGCTCTCCTGCAGCTGCTCGTATCGGTGCTCACCTGCGGTTTCGGCGCTACCGTGATGGGAATTTGGGGCCTGATTGAGGGCATATTCTATCTGGTAGGTAAAGATGGCTATACGACCGATGCCAACGGCGTAAAGTTGGTCGATTGAGATTTTTTTCGGACTCTCCGTGTGCTTGCTTGTCTTGTCTTGCGCACGGAGAGCTTTTTGTTTTGGGATCGCGTGTTACGATCCGTTCACACAATATTTTTCGTCCGCGACATAAATTCGTTTGGGAAACGAGCGAGATTTTGCCAAACGAAGCAGACCGACCGTCCGTCTTTGCTCGGGCGGTTCGCTGCCGTCGGCAAGGGTCTGCGTCTCGGTGTTCCATTCTTTCAGAATATGGCAAGTGCAACGTTGCTGCGGCTCGGTTCCTTGCGCAAAATAGCCAACCGAACAACGATCTCCGCGAACATCCGCGCGGCAAGCGTCCGTCGGCAACAGACCGGAATCACGGCAATAGCTGACGCGAATCACGCCGGGGGATAAGGGAAAGGCGTCGGATCGATCCGACTCCTTGCCGGCAAGGACATGCAGAGCGGATACGGTGTCGTGCCATATTTTAACTGCGGGATTTCCTTGGACATCGGAAAGGGACTCGGGATATTCAAACCCATACCAAACGCCGGCCAAGACGCGCGGCGTATAGCCGATAAACCACTTGTCGCAATCGGCACCGGAGGTTCCGGTTTTTCCCGCTACCTCTACGCCGTCGATGGCTGCCGCACGCCCCGTGCCTTGTGTGACCACGTTTTTGAGCAGTTCGGTTAAAATGCAGGCGTTTTGTTCACTGATCGCCACGTTGGCTTGTACCGTGTTGGATAGGAGAACCTTTCCGTTACAATCCGTGACGCGGTAATAGGAATGTGGGCGCACACAAATTCCACCGTTGGCTGCCATGCTGTATGCTGCCGTCAGCTCGCGCAAAGTAATGCCGTAGTTCAATTGCCCCAGCGCCAACGCCGCTTCGCCGCAATCGGTCAGCGTGCGACCGTCGGCGCTTTCTTTTTGTTCAATCAAGCTGTCCATATGCAAGTCTTGCTTCAAAAAATCAAACGATCGTTGCGTTCCGATGGATTGCAGCACCCGAACGGCGACGGTATTGACCGAATGTGCCACCGCATAGCGAACATCGGTCAAACCACGATAGACGCGATTGGCATTTTGTGGCCAAGCGGTTATTTTACTTGCCGAACCGTTGGCCCTTTTGAGTTGGCGCGAGGTAAAACGGACCGGCACGTCGTCAAATACGCTGGCCCAAGTGATTTTTCCCCATTCCAAAGCGGGAGCGTACACGGACAGCGGCTTAAGTGATGAGGCTGCCGGCCGTTTTGCGTCCGTTGCGTAGCTCCTGATACGATTTCCTTTCTTTTCTCCGACGCTTCCGGCAACTGCCAAGATGTCTCCCGTTTGCGCGTCCATCACAAAAATGGCACTTTGCGCGCGTTCGCCGTTTGCGTGTACGGGAAAATGACTGAGATCTTGATAGTATTTCTCTACCAAAGATTGCATTTCCGGCTGCATGGCGATATCGATGGTCAACCCTCCGCTCCATATCAGACGATTGGCGCGTTCTTTGGAATATCCCAGCTGTTGACACAAGTCGTCGATGACATCTTGTACCACCAAATCGACATACCATGAACGAACGTCATCCAAGTGATCGCGCGAGCGGGATAGGACTTGCAACGGCTCTTCGGCTGCCGCCAGCGCCATATCTTGCGTAATATACCCTTGCTCTGCCATACAATGGAGAATGACGTTTCGGCGTTCCTTTGTGTGTTCGGGAAAGCGAACCGGGTCATAGTACGTCGGATTGTTGGTAATTGCGGCAAGGGTGGCACATTCCGATAAAGTCAATTGATCGATTTCCTTGTCGAAGTAGCAGGCTGCCGCCGCGCCGACGCCGTAATTCCCCCGTGCCAAATTGATGATGTTCAGATAGCTTTCCATAATTTCCGATTTGCTTCGACAGTTTTCCAGCGCATTGGCCCGGAAGATTTCCTGAACTTTTCGCCGAATGGAAATGTCATCTTCGCCGGTTAGATTTTTAACCAACTGCTGCGTGATGGTTGACGCACCGAAGCGATTTTTTCGATGCGTCAGGTAGTTGATTCCCGCCTGCGCGCTGCGAAGCCAATCTATGCCGTGGTGCTTCCAGAATCGTTTGTCTTCTATGGAAACAAAGGCATCGACCAGCTGTTTGGGAATTTGTTCGTATCGAACCGGGATACAGCGAGAACCGCCGTCCAATTCTCCGCCGTCCAGCTTGATTCTCTCGCCGATTCGTTCGGCGCGATGGTCAAACCGATAATAATACAACTGTGACGGCCCCACATATTCTTGCTGTTCCAAGATAGATTCGTCCAAATCCGCGGACATGTTCTGCGTGACATAATATCCGACCACCAAAATCAAGCATAGAGCAATAAGACCCAAGATCGCTAAAAGAGAGAGCAGCATATTCCCGAAAAATCGAGCCACCGCGCTGCGATATCGCCGTCTCTTTTTCGCGTGAATTATTTCGTTTGTCGTTGTGATCATTCCTTTTCTTTTGGATGGTGAGAGCTTGATTGCTTCACCGATTCGTCGGCTGCCGACAGGAACCGATTCATTGGGTCGTGCGAGCAGCTTGACGAATCCATCATAGTATGCAACAAGAGTCGAAATATCATACCGCAGGCGGTTTCGCTTTACGGTACGCGAAAAGAAAAAAGGAAAAGAAAAAGAGCAACAAAAAAGGCAGAAGTTCCCGATAGGTCAAAAGAACTTCTGCAAATGGTGCAAATTAAAGAGAATTACTGCGGACACAACCACCGATCGATCGCTTTTGCCGCGTTTTTGCCCGCGCCCATGGCGGAGATTACCGTGGCAGCGCCCGTGACTGCGTCACCGCCCGCCCAAACGGCTCGGCAAGAGGTCATCGCGTCTTCGTTTACGATAATCCCGCCGCGTGAATTAACTTCCAACCCCGGCGTCGTGGACGCGATCAGCGGATTGGGGGAGGTCCCGATCGACATAATC
>CAZDOX010000110.1:0-4420 GCA_964507155.1 uncultured Lachnospiraceae bacterium | reverse complement strand
TGCCGCGCAGCTCATGCAGCCGGAAATCAATCGCTTCCAGATTTTGCCTTGGGTACAACGTGCCTATGGCAATGTCAGCAGTGCCTACCGCACCATTCAATCTCAAATTTTCGCCATGCTGAATGATATCGGCGGACAAGAAATCACCATGACGGCGGGAACGCCCGGCATCAGCTACTTGGCGTCCGATTCCATGTCGTGGATGAACAGCGGATCCGGCTGGGCGAACAATCCGACCGACGGCATGTACGGTCTGTGCGCGCCGCTGGTACGCGACGGTGTTCCGGTCAAAATGAAAGCTATGGAACAGATTGAATCCAAGGATGACTTGGATGGCGTCACCTTGCTTGTGGCAAGCTACGATTCGTCCGTCCCGCTCTCGGAGGAAGTCAATACCGCCATTGCCGATTGGGTTAAGGCGGGCGGAACGCTTCTGTATGTGTCCGGCTACAATCAGTATTGGGACATTGACGACTATTTCTTCTGGGCGAACGATGTCACACCGCTGACCAACTTGCTGCGCCACTTGGGTCTTACTCAAATTACCGTAAACACCGCCTCAGCCAACGGATTGAAAACGTCCGCGCGCTTCACTTCTTCGGTGAACGACATTGGCGACATCTTCAACGGTCAATCGCTCACCTCTTCCTACATCAGTACCGCCATTACCTTTACCGGTGCTAAAAACCCGATTTTGAAGCTTGGCAATCAAGTGATCGGATTTGAAGAGAGCGTCGGACAAGGAAACGTCGTGGTTTTCGGTATTCCCTCCGCATACCTTGCCAATTACAAGGGCGGCTCGTCCATGCTCCGTGCAATGGTCGACTACGCGCTGCAATATACCGATTATGAATATGTATCTTCCGAAATGATGGTGACGCGCCGTGGAAAGTATGTCATCGCACACGCGTTCGATACGGAACAAACCTTAAAAGGTACTTACATCAATCTGTATGATGAAAATCTCTCCGTTCTCGTTGACCCCGTGGTTCCGAAAGAGGACAGCATGATTTTGGTCGACGTCAGCGCTTACGATCTCTCCATTCCGCGACTCGGATTCTGTTCCGGTGAGCTGGATGAAGCGTCGCTCAAAGAGAGCGCTGCGAAAACCGTCTACTTGTTCACATCGGCAACCAACACCATCATTACCAACCGCTTGTTAGCTCCCGCCGGGACTTACCCGCAATCGATCCAAGTGACCGATCAAGACGGAAACAACGTTACCATTATGCCCACCGTATGGGATCAGAAGACCAATTCCCTGCGCTTTACCGTAGACGGTTCGCGCACGCCCCTGACGGTGACCGTGACATGGGGCAACACCCCCAATGCGCTGGAAATCTCTTCGTTTACTTATCAAGAAGTGAACATTCTGACCAACGCCAAAGGAAACGACGAAAAATACCTGATCAAAAATACGGCAGCTTCCAACGATAACCTGCGTTATTGCGATAAACTCGGCGAGCTGGTTTATCAATTTGACATCACCGAATACGATTCTCCGCTGTATCAGCTCTACATTGCGCAAAACTATATCGTGGAAGTTTCCGGCGACGGAAAAACTTGGACCATGTTCGCCGATTTTTCCGAGGGCGGCAAGGTGGAACACATCAAGGATGACAGCAACTCCACCACGCTGACCATTGATCCGTCGAAATACGATGCGGTCACACAATCGGGCACGCTGTACATTCGCTTGCGCAACTCCAACGTTTCTATGGGGTGGGGCGCGTCCCTGACAAAAATTGTCATTCGCCATCGAGTTAAAGCCGATGCGATCACAAGCGAGAGCGGCGATTGGATGATGGGCAGTAACAACACTTCCAACATGGATGATGACGCCATCAGCACGCCGACGTCGACAGCCGACGAAGAAGCCAAATATCTCATTAAAACGGAAAACGGCACATCGACCTACAAGCGTAAGGTATACACCAATCAAAACAATCAAGACGCCGATTTCCTGATTCTCAACACCGCAGCGGCAAACGACAGTTATCGCTACTGCGACACCGATCGTCAGTTGGTCTATTACTTTGATATTTCCGAAATGAAGCTGTGCGAACTGACGTTCCGCGTATTTCAAAATTACATTGTCGAGGTCAGCCGCGACAACAAGACTTGGGAAATCGTGGCAGACTATTCCGAGGGCGGCACCAAAGAACACCTGACCTCCGGAGGAAACGATACCAACGTGGTCATTGATCCGTTCGATTACGATTGTGACGCGACCGGAGAATGCTACGTACGCATCCGCAACACCGATACCGGCAAAGGCTGGGGCGGCACGGTTCGCTACTTTGAAATGTACTATACCAAAGCTGCGAAATAATCTTTTTGTGGGAAGGAGACCGAATAAGGCTCCTTCCCACGTCTTTCCGCATCACAAATTGAAAAGTAAAAAAGGGAGAAACTTTTTCATCAGCTTCTCCCTTATTTTTATAATCTTTTTTACCAAATGGCTCTGTAAATGTCGATAATTTCTTGTCTGGTCGGTACGCGGGGATTGGTTGCGGTGCAGCCGTCCGCCAGGGCACCGTCCGCCATTGTTTCCAACGCGGCGAAATATTCGCCCTCGCTGATGCTTCCCAATTCCGAAATGTGCGAGGGAATGCCCATTTCATGCCCCATGAACTGAATATAAGCCACCAGCGCGCGAATGGTCGTCACCTCGTTTAAGTTGTTCACCCCAAGAATACGCGCCATGTTGCAATATTTCTGCACGCAAGGATCGTACACCTTACTGCTTCGGCTGCGTTTGTCAATTCGGCTGTTATACTCAATGATGTGCGGCAGCAAGATGGCGTTCGCTCTTCCGTGCGGAATGTGGAAGCATGCGCCCAACTGATGCGCCATTCCGTGATTCAAGCCAAGGGACGCAGAGTTAAATGCCAATCCCGCCAAACACGACGCGATGTGCATTTTACGGCGCGCATGCGTGTCTTCGTTGTCCGAGTAGGAACGCAGCAAAAATTGACCGCATATTTCCACGCTTTTTTCTGCCAATGCGCCGGAAAATTCGTTATTGTTGATGCTGACATACGCTTCAATGGCGTGCGTCATAACGTCCATCCCCGTATCTGCGGTAATGGCTGCGGGAACGCTTCTGACCAGCTCTTCGTCCAAAATGGCTTCATCCGGAATCATATCCTCGGACGAAAGCGGATATTTTCGATGGGTCTGCTGATCGGTAATCACCGCGAAAGAGGTAACCTCACTTCCCGTTCCGCTGGTCGTCGGGATCGCCAAAAGCGGAATCCGCGCTTGCTCCGGTGCCATCTCGGCGGCAAATTTGCGCACGCCCTTAGCCAAGTCAATGGCAGATCCGCCACCGACCGCCACCAAACAATCCGGTTTAAATTCCATCAATTTACGCACTCCGACAATCACCTTGTCAATGGGCGGATCGGGAACCACCTCGGAAAAGATTTCATAGGTCACCTGCGTCTTGGACAATCGGCGTTCAATATGTTGAATCAAGCCGCTGCTCACCACAAACGGATCCGCAATGACCAACACTCTCTCATCGGTCAACGCCAAAAGACGATCCAACGCCCGCTCGCCGAAATTGATTTTTGTCTTAACCTCAAATACTTTCATCTCTGTCTATCTCCCTTTTTCCCTTTTTCCCTATCTCCGTTCCGAATTCCGCCGCGCATCAAATTTCCTGCTCGTTTTCCCAGTTGTGATAAACGTCGATGACGTCGTCGTTATCTTCCAAATATTCCAAAAGAAGCGCCATATGCTTGATGTCGTCTTCGTTCTCCAACGAAACGTATGTGGTCGGCAATTTGGTTTGTTCTGCGGAGGTAACGGAATAACCCGCGTCCTCCAGCTCCTGTTTGATGGCATACACGTCATCGCTCTCGCAGGTGATTTCAAACACACCGTCCTCGGAAGACAAATCTTCCGCGCCTGCCACCAGCGCTGTTTCCATCAGCGCATCTTCATCGATCACACCGTCTTCGTCTTCGATGACAATCAGGCCCTTGGGTTCAAACATGTAGCTGACGCAGCCGGTTTGTCCCATATTTCCGCCGAACTTATCAAAATAGTGACGAACATCGCCGGCCGTGCGGTTTCGATTATCGGTGGTTGCTTCCACAATCACAGCAACGCCGCTCGGTCCATACCCCTCGTAAACGACTTCCTCGTAGTTGACGTCGGTGGCGCCAAGTGCCTTTTTAATGCAGCGGTCGATGTTGTCATTGGGAACGTTATTCGCCTTTGCCTTGGCAATCAGATCCCGAAGTTTGGAGTTCACGTTCGGATCTCCACCGCCGGATTTTACGGCAATGGTAATTTCTTTTCCGATTTTGGTAAATATTTTTGCTTTCTGCGCGTCGGTTTTTTCTTTTTTGTGTTTGATATTCGCCCATTTGCTATGTCCGGACATAATAGTTTACCTCACTGTATTTCT
>CAZDOX010000109.1:0-4442 GCA_964507155.1 uncultured Lachnospiraceae bacterium | reverse complement strand
CTCTTCAAGAACTTTTTGAAAACAAGATGGCAGCTTTTCCGTGGGCAGCGCAAAAATTATCAGCCATCCTACCGTCAACCGCCGTGGGGGCGTCCGGGGAGCGCGCTCCCCGGACAAGATAACTTCAACCTTCCCCTGCCATCTGTCGCAGGCTCGCCAAGGCGTCCGACAAGCCGCCGATTTGGTCAATCAACCCCTCGCGAACGGCTTCTTCTCCCTCAACCACGCTGCCGAGATCGGTTGCCAGCTCGTCCGGGCACATCATCAGCTCGGTAAAGCGCTGCCGCTCAATGCCGGAATGGCGCACCACAAAATCGACAATGCGATTTTGCATTTCGGACAAGTAGCGGAAGCTTTGCGGCGCGCCCAGCACCGTGCCGGAAACGCGAACCGGATGAACGGTCATGGTTGCGCTGGGAACAATGAACGATCGCCTTGCCGCCACAGCCAGCGGAACGCCGATGGAGTGCCCGCCGCCGAGCACCAGCGATACCGTCGGCGTTTGCATGGAAGCGATCATCTCCGCCATGGCCAATCCCGCCTCCACGTCGCCGCCCAGCGTATGCAAAATCAGCAGCACTCCGCGCACGGAGCTGTCCTGCTCAAATTCCACCAGTTTGGGAATGAATTGCTCATACTTGGTGGCTTTTTGATTTTCGGGCAGGACGTAATGTCCCTCGATTTGTCCGATAATCGGCAACACGCGCCATGCGCCCAGTCCGCAGATGGTGATTTCCGGCAACGGTTCTGCGGGGGTGGAACGGTTGCTGTTGTTTTCTTGCTGGTCCATGAGGTTCTCCTTTTCGTTTGAAAGAAATGTCGAAAAATATTGACTTTCATTCTTTACTTTTTGCTTTTTTTGTGGTATAATAGACGCGGCATGGAATTTGTGCGAACAAAGCGTTGCCGCGTATTGAGAATTTCGCGAGGCGAAATTCTCCCATAGAACGTAAAAATATTTTGGGCGCGCCGCGGCGTAACATTTGTGCGAACAAAGCGTTGCCGCGTACAAAGAATTTCGCAAGGCGAAATTCTCCCATAGAACGAAAAAATATTTTGGGCGCGAGACGCGGCGTTTGGTTTGCGCGCATTTTTTGCCACGCGCCTTGCTTTTCCACCGCGCGACCACCGATTCTTGTATCTTATTATTAATTCCCAAGAAAGGAAATATACTTATGGAAAACAAAATTCTTGTAGAAACCTCTGCGCGTCATGTGCACTTGACCGCAGAAGCCGTGGAAATTCTCTTCGGCGCCGGTCACACGCTGACGAACAAGAAAAATCTGTCCCAACCGGGTCAGTTCGCTTGTGAGGAAAAAGTGACGGTCATCGGCCCGAAAGGCGCCATCAAGGCGAGCGTCCTCGGTCCCATTCGCCCCGCCAACCAGGTGGAGCTTTCTTTCACCGACGCCAGAACCATCGGCGTGGTTCCTCCCGTGCGTGAAAGCGGCAATATCGCCGGCACGCCCGGTTGCACTTTGGAGGGCCCTTGCGGCAAGATCGAAATTGCCGAGGGCGTGATGGTGGCAAAACGTCACATTCACTTCCAAACCGAAGAGGCAAAAGCGCTCGGAATTACCGACAAGCAGGTGGTTTCCGTGAAAATACACTCCGGTCGCCCGGTGATTTTTGAGGATGTCGTTTGCCGCGTCAACGATAATTTCGCGCTGGCTATGCATATCGACACCGATGAATCCAACGCTGCCGCTGCGGGCGGTACCGTTTGGGGAGAAATCATCGCCTGATTTTTCGGGGTGATGCCCTCGGCTCACACCCTCTCTCTCTGTCCGCACTCAAGAGACTCGCACCGCTTTTACTTACTTTTATATGGAAAGGAAGGTCCCTTATGGAAGAATTCGACAGAAATCATTCTCGCTCTTCTCACCCGGATCGTCATGCCGTGCGCCGCACGCTGATGATTCTCGCGTCCCTTGTTACCCTGCTGGCGCTTTTGTGCGCGTGTCACGACACGCCCGCGCCGGATCAACCCGATCAACCGACAGATAAGGAGGACCCAGATATGGATCATTCATTGACAGCTTTCCCGCTCTCTCCCGATAACGGAACATTTTCTTACACCATTGTCCGCAACGAGGACAGCTCTACGGCAGAGCGTGACGCTCTGATTGCCATCCGCAAAGCGATGACGACGGTCTACGGCGCCGCACCCGAGCCGGAAACCGATGACGTAACCATGGATTTGAGCGAGGATGAGATCGCCGCTCGCTTGGAACTGCTGGTGGGCAGAACCGAACGTCCCGAATCCGAAGCGGTTTACGCGGCTCTCGGCGAGGACGAATATACCGTCCGCGTGGTCGGCAACAAGCTGATCGTGCTGGGAAAAACGGACGATCTGACGTCTTTTGCCGTCGACGCGCTGATTCAAACGCTTAACAGCGCTCCCGCCACGCTTGCCGCCGATTACAACAACACCGCCACGTATGTTGCCGGCTCGTACAGCGGAAAGTACGATTTTGCCGCTCTTGGGTACACCAAGCTGACCGACGTTCGCTTTGAATACCGCGAGGGAGAAAACAACGCCGAAATTTTGTACCTGACCTCCGATACCTACCACTACACCTATGGGTATTATTCCAACAACTCTTGGGCGAACGGCGATGTTGTGATCGCCGCTCGTTCCGATACCGACGATCCGCCGACATTCTCCAACACGGAGCTGGTTGCCGTCGACATTAACCGCGAGGAAGCATGGCTGCTCGACGTGAAGCCGTCCAGCTATACCGAATATGTGGTGGACAGCGAGCTGATCTATTACATCATTCCCGGGAAAAGCGAGCTGCGCTGCTTCAACCTGCTGACCAAGTCCGATCGGCTGGTCGCCGCAATGTCCGGCATGAATTTCCCGCACATCACCGCAAACGGCAGCCACATCAACGTGGCGCGCAGCGTCAACGGGTTGGACACGGGAACGGTCATCGACGTCAAAACGGGTGAGAGCTACGACATTATGGCGCTCCGCTTCGATGAACCCTACCCGATGGCCAACCACCACATGATTTGCCCCACCGATCCTACCGTGATGTTCTTTTCTCACGAGGGGACGACCACCGATATTCCGGATCGTTTGTGGATCGCGAAACTGGGCGAAGAACCGTATAATATCGCATACCAAACCACTGACGCCGACGGCAAGCCGTTGGATTGCTTCGGTCACGAATATTGGGCGCCGAGCGGCGAGGGATTGTATTTTGTCAAGTATTCCTGCTCGCCCAGTTCTCCCAAAGGGGTGTGCTACGTCAGTTTGGACGACATTGAACACCCGGAAGTCCTTTATTCCAAATACCCGTATTGGCATGTTTCCTGCTCTAACGACGAACGGTATATCGCCTCGGATACGCAGAGCGGCTCCTTTAGCGGCGTTTGCCTGATTGACACCGAAACGGATGAGGAAATTATGCTCTATCACGCGCAAACCTACAAATGGACTCACCCCGCGCACCCGCATCCCTGCTTCAACACGGACAGCGACGTGCTTTGCTTCAACGATTATAACACCGAAAACCAAAAAGTATCGATCGGTTTTTACATCATTCAATGACGCGCTACGCGCCGAAAGGAAGTCGTTATGGTTATTTTATTTCAAGGCGACAGTATCACCGACGCCGGTCGCGATCGGAACAATCCGACGGACCTTGGTCCGGGATACCCCTCTTATGTGGCGTCCGCTCTGACGGATTTGTATCCGCAGGCGACCTTTACCTTTGTTAACCGCGGAATCAGCGGCGACCGCACCGAAAATTTGGTGAGACGGTTGCAGGCGGATTTTATCGATGTGCAGCCGGATCTGGTCACGCTGATGATCGGAGTCAACGACGTGTGGCACCACTACAGCCACGACATCGAAACGCCGGACACCGCGTTTGAGACGAATTTGCGTCAAGTTTTGACGGCGATCAAGACCCAAACATCCGCCAAATTGGTGATGATTGAACCCTATCTCCTGCCGGCGGAAGATAAGGAGAATATGGTGCCGGAATTGCAAGACAAAATTCGAATCGAGCGCAAATTGGCGCGGGAATTTGCCGACGCCTATATCCCGATGGACGGCATTTTTGCCGCCGCTTGCATCGGAGAACACTACACCAAATATTCCCCCGACGGCGTCCATCCGAACGCAGAGGGCGCGCGCTTGATCGCCAAACATCTGGTGTCGGCGCTGATCCCGCTGCTCGGCGATCCGGAACCCGCGGTGGAACCCTATTCGGAGCAGGCAAACTGAGTCTGCCTTTCCCATGTTTATCATTTCATAAAGGAGATATATTCTAATGAACGATCAACTCATCTATTCTGCCGATGTGCAGAACATGTGTACCGTCGCAAAAGGACCGAAGCACGGTCCCGCACCCATTCCCGAAGAGGGAAAATGGATTCAAGCGAAAGAAATCAGCGACATCTCTGCTTACACCCACGGTGTGGGTTGG
>CAZDOX010000108.1:0-4504 GCA_964507155.1 uncultured Lachnospiraceae bacterium | reverse complement strand
CGCAGTACGTGCAGCAAATGAATTTTCACCTGCTCCGGTTTTAATTGTGCCACACGGGCAACCGTTTCCATCATCATTGCTTCGTCTTCACCGGGAAGTCCGAAAATCAAATGGATGCAGCGCGCAATCTTTCCGTCGGCAAGTCCCAGGCGGTGATAGCCGTCGACGAACTGTGCAAACGTGTGCCCGCGCCGAATCAGTTGAGCCGTTTCGTCGTGCACGGTTTGCAATCCCAGCTCCACGGTCAGCACCGTGCGATGGGACAATTTGGCGAGCATAGTCACCACATCGTCCGGCAGGCAATCTGCTCGCGTGGCGATATTCACACCGACAACGCCGGGATAAGTCAACGATTGGTTGAATATTTCTTCCAGCTGTTTTACCGGCGCGTATGTGTTGGTATGCGCTTGAAAATAAGCAATGCAGCGTTCCACGCTCCATTTTTTTGCCAGCATGCAACGCACGCGCTGATATTGCTCGCGCAGCGGAACGGCGGCGGGCATGGCGAAATCCCCGCTGCCGCGGCCGGAACAATAGACGCACCCGCCGGTAACTCCGCAACTCCCGTCGATATTGGGGCACGTAAATCCCGCATCCAAGGGAATTTTGGCGCATTTTCCGCCAAAGGTTTGGCGCAAATAGTAATCGTAAGTATAATAGCGCTTATTGCTGTCGGAAAAAGGAAACGGATTTTTCTCTGCTTGAGACAATGGATTCTTTTCGTATATTTTCCGCTTTTTACGCTCTTGCTTATCGGTCGCGGCGCCAATTTGATCGTGATCCGCCATTTTTTCTTTCCTCGTTACCGTTTTTACCATTTCGGATTACGGCATCAAATTTTTCTTGATTCGATTCATAAACTCTGCCGCGGAAACCACTTCCACATTCTCATCCAATCCCGCCACCAACGCTGCCACAGCGTCCATGGTGTTTCCGCCGATGACCAACTGTCCATCCGCACTCAAACCGGACTTGGCATCGATCACCACCACCGAATACGAGTTGACCGACGTCGGATCCGTTGCTGCGGAATTAATGCTTTCCGCCACAAGGTCCAAGCTTCCGCCCGCCTCATCGGCGGTCAAACGATACCGTGCCGTCACAATCGGCGTGTCCTCAACCCAAGATATTGTGCCGTCCATCACGTCCGCGTGATAATCCGTATAAAAAATTCCGCGCACCGACTCTTGCTCGGCCAACGGTGCCAACGACGTCGGATCCGCCGCTCCCTCGTCCGTAACTTGCAAATAAAACACCGCGCTTTTTTGCATTAGGGAAGAAAGTTGCTGCGCCATGTTTTCCACGGCCTCGGCATGCCACAGCGAGGGGAATGTTGTCCCGATCCCGGAAAGTTGAATGACAAAACTGTCCGACTCGGTTTGATTTTCCGCCAAATAGGACAGCACCGGGTGATTCAATTCCCCCAGCAAAGCGGGAATTCCCCAGTTCAAATTCACACTTCCGCGCCGCGAGGAACCGTACCAAGAGTCGGACGTCAGAAAATCATCCATCACCCAAGACAGATTCTCGCCTTCGCTCATCAACAAGCACACCGTGTGCTTGCCCTCCTCCGTCACCGTTTCCTCTTTTGCCGTATACGACGTCATTTCGTCCGTTTCATTCGCCGCCGAGGACAGCAACACGCCGTCCCGCACAAATCCGCTCAGCGTGGACAAGTTATAAGCCTGATCGGCAAACAAGCAGCAAACCTGCACCGTCGACAGCGTGATCAAAGAATCATATTCGCCCAGTTGCTCGTTCATGCCGAGCACCACTGCGCCGTCGTCCAAATAGCGAAACATTTGGGCATGCAAATACGAATCTTCCCCGTCGTACGTAATCAGCAGTGCGCCGCTCATCACCGCGTAATCCACCAAGCCGCAAGAGGTCTGCAGCGATTGTTCCACCGCCACCGTGCGATTGATCTTTGCAAAATATTCGCTTCCGAAAAACCATGTCATGGTTGCCGACGTCGCGTCGAACACGCAGGGCAACCCGGCTTGTTCGGCAAGCGCTCGATTTTGCGCGCTGACCACCACAGCCGACAACTGATGTGCCATGCTGACCGCCACCGCAGCCGATTCCGACGCCGGATCGTCGGCGCACAGAATATATCCCTTAAGTTTTGGCGCATAATGCTTCAGCAGGGTGGCTGTGGTCCATTTTTTCCCCGCCGCGTTCGTCTCATACACCGTGGCGCCGTACGTATCGACCAACCGATCCCGATAGACTTGGTGATCCGATACGTTCAGGAAAATTTGCTCCCCGGACAGAGTTGCCGCCAAGCCTTGCAACGTAGCCAGCGTCAGCGCATCACAATCCCGCTCCGGCAGGTCAACCAGCAGCAGTTCTTCCGGCAGATACGTGGCAACCGGCAATACGGTCTCGGCGCTCACCGGCGTTTGCGGTGCGGTATGAACGGAATTTTGACAATAATCCTTAGCGATGGTCAATGCCGGATTTGCCGTTGCAACATCGACGCTCTCGCAGTGCAGCACGTCGCGCATAAAATCACGCACCGCTTCCACCGTTGCGCGATTGTCCGCACCCAGCAGTAAAATTTTGTGCCCGGCAACGCGAACCGTATACTCGTCATGTTCAAGGACGCTCAGAACGCCGGGAACGACGGTTCTTGCCACGTCGCCAATCAATATCTCATAGGTATAATCGCTCCCTTGTTGCACATGATCGTCGGTCAGCGCCACCTCGCAGTTCAAAATAGTCTCCATGGCATCTCGCAATCGGTGCGCCGTTTGCACGACTTCCTCGGTCGCCGTTTCCTCGGAATACACAATGGTATAAATGCTATACCCGTCCGAGGTCACAAAGTTGAGATCATTTTCGACAACCGGTTCTCGATCGCACGCCGCGGCGAACAACACGATCATCGTCGCCAATAATGCCGACACGGCATATCGCCAACGACCGCCGAGCCCGGTACAGTCGGATATTTCGTTTGATTGCTTTGTATGGTTCATGTGGCATACCCTCTCTTTTCGTTTTCAGGTCCGGTCGAACGCGCACTCTCGCGCCGTCATACTGTTATGCTGTTATGCGGTGATCATGTTTGCTAACCTCTATATTATACTATATTTTTCGATGGCATGCAACCCCTTTTTGCACTTTTCTTCGGATTTTCCCCCAATGAGGCGGTTTTACCCGGTTAACAACGACGCATATCATCGCTTTTTTTCGCACGATCAAGGTTTTTTGGCGGCATGACGCAAAACATCTTGACTTTGTTCGCGCTTTATGTTACAATAAAACAGAAGATTTTCAACGGAGAAAGGATCAAACCGCATTTCATGGAACAGCATCAATTAGACCGAATTAACGCCTTGGCACGCAAACAAAAAAGCGGTGTCGGCTTAACCGAAGACGAAAAAGCCGAGCAAGATGCGCTGCGCAAAGCCTATATTCGCGAATTTCGCGCCTCGTTTCGATCGCAGCTGGAGCACACGACCATTCGCTATCCCGACGGACGCGAGGTAAAATTATCGGATAAAACAAGCACGGGCGGTGATCGGTGATGGACGCCTTGACCGCACAACTGCTGACCTTCGCTCAAAATCCGACGCAGCCGCTGCGCCTTTTCACCCAAAACTGCGCAGAAACGGAGGCCTTCGGTGACGCCCTTGCCGCTTGCTTTGCCGACGAGCACTGCCACCTCCCGCCCTACATAGCGCTGCGCGGCGATCTCGGCGTGGGAAAAACCGCGTTTGTTCGCGGATTTGTGTCGCATTTTGCGCCGGGCGCCGCAGTTCGCTCCCCCACGTTCGCCTTGGTAAACGAATACCGTACCGACGGCGATTTTCCCCCCGTATTTCATTTCGACATGTACCGCATTACCGACGAAGACGACCTTTATTCCATCGGCTATGATGAGTATTTGGATCGCGGCATTTGCCTTGTGGAATGGAGTGAAAATATTCCTTATGCCATACCGGACGCGCACCTGACGTTGACCATTGAAAAATGTGATTCACTTTTTGCCGACCGTCGTCTTCTTACTCTTGAAATACATTTTTGACCATTATCGGTTGTGTTTTTAAACCGATAAGTGAAAAGGACTTTTGCCATGTTAATTCTTGCTTTGGACAGCACAACGTCCCTTGCTACCGTGTCGGTCTGCCGCGACGAACATTCACTCGCCGTATACACCCTGCAAAACGGTAACACCCATTCCCAAACTTTGCTTCCCATGGTACAAACCGTATTGGAGCAGCTGTCGCTATCCCCTGCCGATATGGATCTGTTTGCATGTACGGCAGGACCCGGCTCCTTTACCGGAATACGAATCGGAGCTGCCACGATAAAAGGATTGGCGTTTGCCTCCGGGACGCCGTGCGTCGGCGTGTCCGCGTTGGAAGCGCTGGCCTATCGGCTGAAAGATTTCGATGGGATTCTTTGTCCGCTCATCGGGGCGAGAAAATTTATCTATTGCGCTGTTTTTCTTGCCCGCGACGGTCATCTCACACGATTGTGCGAGGATTGTGTGTTGTCT
>CAZDOX010000107.1:0-4533 GCA_964507155.1 uncultured Lachnospiraceae bacterium | reverse complement strand
CAGCGGATATAATGAAAAATACGGTCTGCTCGGATCGAATAAAGCGACCGAGGAGCAAGTCAAACTGTTCCCGCGCGATTGCAAACCGCTGGTGGATGCGATTGCCGCGCGTTTGTACCGCGAAACCGGAAAGCATGTTGAGGTTATGGTGTACGGCGACGGCGCGTTTAAAGATCCGATCGGAAAAATTTGGGAATTGGCGGATCCGGTGGTTTCTCCCGCATATACCGATGGATTGGAGGGAACGCCGAACGAATTGAAATTGAAATATTTGGCGGATAATGATTTTGCCGATCTGTCCGGTGACGCGCTGAAAGAAGCGATTAAGGGCGAGATTACCAAGAAAGACGGGAACTTGGTCGGCAAGATGGCATCCGAGGGAACGACGCCGCGTCGTCTGACCGATTTGATCGGCTCGCTTTGCGATTTGACGTCCGGTTCCGGCGATAAAGGAACGCCGATTGTCTATATCCAAGGATATTTTGATAACTACACCAACGAATAAAATAAGATGACATACCCCCCTGGAGTCGACGCTCAAAAAACAAAAAGTTTTTGAGATCACTCTGGGGGGGATTGTCATCGTAATGTTTTGAGTGGGATATATTAATCAGCACCCCTAAAGATTAAACGTTGAGCAGCAGGGCAACGATCGGCATGGTTGCAAGGGACACGATGGTGCTGGCTGAAACCAAATTACTGGCATAAACGCTGTCTCCGTCGTATTTTTCGGCAAACATCGTGGTCGCGGTGGCGGCAGGAGTGGAAGCCGACAGCAAAATAACCGTCAGCACCACGGGATCCGGCAGTAAGCCGATCCATAAAGCAAGACGCATGATGCCCCAAACAAGAGCGGGGCACAGAAGCAGGCGCAAGACTAAGTATCGATATAATTGTTTGTCGTGAAATAAGGCGCGAAAATCGGTCTGCGCCATGCGCAATCCGATCAGCAGCATAGAAAGCGGCGCTACGGTTGCTTGCAAACCCTGGATCAGGTCGTAGGGGATGGAACGAAGAATGTCGACCATGGTATGGCTTTCGCCGAGCGGCGCAACCAGGCGATTCAGCGGCGTTAGGAAGAACAGTAATCCGACATAGGTGGCGATGGTAGCCGGGTTTAAAAACATTTTTTTGGGAGAAATGTACGTTTTTTCATCGGTATATAAAAACGCGCCGAGCGACCAGCAAAAAATATTGAACACGATGACGTAGATGGAAGCGTAAATGGCGTATTCGTCGCCGAAAATAGCGCAAATCAGAGGGATTCCCATGTAGCCGGCGTTGGTAAACACCGTGGCAAAGCGCAAAACGCGACGTCGCGCGAGGTCGCCGGAGCGAAAGACCAGTAACGCAACAGCGATGAACAGCAGATGCGTGATCAGTGCCCAGATCAAAACGTGTAAGGCACGAATCAGCACCTCGCGGTCAAATTCGCGAATATATCCTTTGATGATCAGGGCAGGCTGAGCGGCGTAAAGAATGATATTGGCAAGGCCTTTTCCCAGACCCTCGGTAGACAATTTTGCTTTTGCCAGCAAAAAACCGGGGATGATCATGAGAAGGAGCAGAATCACTTTTGAAAACAAAATGGAAATGTCAATCATTTATTTTTCCTCTTTTTCCGGAATGGGGTAGCTGTATAGGCGCTGCGCGCCGAGCAATTTTCCAAAGATATATTTGTTGGACGCCGCTTCGGTCATGATGTAGATGTTGCCGTCGCGAATCACCGGTTCTTCCGACATGCAAGGCGCTGCAATGTCCGCAAAACAAACGGAAGAGTCCAGATAATAAACGGGAATTTGCACGTCTTCCGAGAGAGAATATGTCCCGGCGAGATCATGGTCCAAGCGCGTCAAGTCGTAGCAATACAAGTGCGAGGTGTTCATGCCCCACGAGGTGGAAAGGACGAGCGTGTCGGCGTCGGCAAAGGCGATCCCTTGAGCCATGTCCCGCGTGGAATACAGAAATTCCGGTGCATCGGTGAGCGCTCCGGTTTTTGGATCAAGACGGTATACCGCTACAAGGGAAGTGTGCTGATCTCCCGACGGGGTCAGGTACCACTCCTGCTTCGGCGTCTCGTAAGCGCCGGGATAGTAGAAAGATCCTGCATATAAATAACCGTCGAAAACGGTGCAATAAGCCGGGTTGACTAAAATTTCCCAACTGTCTTGGATGGTTGCCGTGCCGTCTCCGTCCAAAATATCGGAAAGGGAGAGCAAGTGCAAACAATCGCTCCCAGCCAGATAGACGTAATCGGTCCCCGGGTAGGCGGAAATGCCGCCGGCATGCCCCAAATGATCACTGCCGTCGCTGTTTTTGATTTGGATCGGCGCACCGGCATTTCCGTCGCGATCGATGACGTACAAACGGGATGCACGTCCGTCGGACATATATCCGGAGCATAAGTACAGATTGTGTTCCGATACATCATCAAATCCTTGGGGGGTAAAGTTGTCGGATAACCCCGGGATGGTAAATTCACGGCGAGCGTTTTGATAAAATTTCCCGTGTCGCACACGGTCTATGATAATAAAGGTGCCAACGGCGAGAACCACCAGTGCGAGAAGCGCGACAAGCACGGTCAAGCAGACGGCTTTCGGGGTGATTTTTTTGGCTTGTTTTTGTTTGTTCATGCTCTCTCCTTTTCTTTTTTCCATCGGCAAGGTCATTTTGCCAACCGCGCCAAAGTTTGCGGAATGTAGGGCAGTTTATCGTCTTCTTCCAATTCCAATAAATCAATCAGCGGATTCATTTTTCTATTGAGAATGATAGAAAAATCATCCGGGTGGTGTGCGTCACCGCCCATATAGAATTTACATCCGAGTTGCTTGGCTATGTGAAAGGGGCGCAAAACGCTGTCTAAGTCGCTGCCGTGGAACCGATCGGGAATCAGATTCAATTCCACGCCCATGCCGCGGCGTTGCACTTTGGTGAAAATATCGCGAAGTTCCGCGTCGGTGAATAAATCCAAGCAGCGAATGTGGTCGGATTGGCAAACCAAGCCGTCGCTAAAGTGCGCCAAACCTGTTTTATAAAAAGGAAGATCCATATCAAGTAAGGCATGCAACCGTTCTTGAAACCGCGTCTTATGCGTTTTGGCATCATCGGGAAAATCCGCCGGGACGCAATAGCGCTTCAAATGCAGATGATTGACGGCAATGACCGCAAAATCCAACTGTTCGATCTCGGCGGGAGAAGCGCTCAGCTCATCGTGCAGATTCATATCGACTTCTGCGCCGAACATCATGTGACAAGTACGGCCCTGGGGCAAATCGCCCCAAGAGCGAAGCTTTGAAATCGGCGTATCCGGCCAACAATGATCGGCTAAATTCAATAGCTTTAAGCCGGCGGTCAAGCCGTATGCCAAAATTGCTTCCGGTGTTTGGCGAGGATCGTTGGAGCAGGGGGAAAGCTTGGTATGAATATGAAGATCATGATCGGGTATAAAACGCATGGCTGTTGCCTCCATGAAAATAATGATGAAAATAGTATAACATGTTTGCCGTGAAAAATCAAGAGGAATGGAAGAAAATTACGGCTTGCGATGTAAAACAAAAAGGGAAGGAACTTCAAAAAGCTCTTTCCCACAGAACATTATCTTCTTCGATAGGTCACAATTTCCGGATCGGTTCCGTTTTCGCCGTAAGTGCATACCAGCAAAAAATTTTCACGTGCAATCACGCCGAAGCAGGTCTTGCCGCTCTCGTCAAACAGATTTTTTACTTGCGCGCCAAGGTACACCTCGTCATCTTTTAAGAATTTGACCGTGCCGCCGTTCGGGAGCGGATATTCCAAGTTGACAAAACGCCCGACCAACGGGTACAGCGCCGTGACTTTTTCCATGCCGTCAATAGACAAAGCATTGATTTCTTCCATTAATTTTTCTTGAAAAGCTTGCCAGTTTTCCATACCGCCGGTTAATATGTACGCAGCAACGTAGCACTGCTTTCCAAAAGGACAGCCGTCGGTTTCCGCACACCCGGGGCAGGACTCTTTCGTGGGACATTCGGCGCAGTTTGCACCGCAAAGCGAGGGTTTCATTTCTCTTCAACTCCTTATCTGTTTTTCTTCTTTTTCGTTTTTTGCAACGTAATATGATGAAGCGAATGTTGCAAAACAATTGTTGCGCAATTGTTGTTTTATTATAATCAATTACACGCACATTGTCAATCCGAATTATCGAAAATTCACATATTATTAACAATTGAAGAAAAAAGGTTCTTCATCATGATTGGAGTTTGAACGACTATGTCGCAAGAGTAACAGGCGGAATGAAGTTAAAGCAACCAAGAAATAAAGCTTTAAACGTTACGGCTCAGTAGGGGCGGATATTATCCGCCCGGGAATAGCGAGAGATGATGGGCGGGCGGCTGGATAGCCGGGTGCGGGCGGCTGATAGCCGCCCCTACGGAACACGGGAAAACGGAGCGTCGGGGCCGCCGAATCCCACAGAGCGTGGGAAAACGGACTAGCGGGGACGCCGAATCCCACAGAGCGTGGGAAAACGGACTAGCGGGGACGCCGAATCCCACA
>CAZDOX010000106.1:0-4567 GCA_964507155.1 uncultured Lachnospiraceae bacterium | reverse complement strand
CAATTCCCTCGTTCCGTCTTTTTTGATGACAAACACGGGAACGGATTCAATCATTTCAAACGTCGTAAACCTTTTTTTGCACGAGAGGCACTCGCGTCTGCGGCGAATGGAAGACCCTTCTTGCGCGGAACGTGAGTCCACAACCTTACTTTCCGGGTATGCACAACTCGGACATTTCATAGCACCGACCTCCAATGCAGCAAATTTCCGATTTCCCGATATGGTTCACCGGAGAACATCAACTGCTTTTCTATATTGTACCACAACTGATCGGAACTTGCAAGAGGTTTATCGAAAATTTCACGGCAACGAAAGTTTTTCATACGAGAAACGTCGGGCGGGAAACGCGACGATCCGCCCCTCCCCGCCCGTGGCAATTACAAAAAAACTTTCTCCGACCGTATTTTTCCGTCGAGCACCGCGTCCAGCGTATCGGGCAACAATTCAAAGCGCGCCACCAGAGAATGTGGCTTTCCGATCGGATCATCCTGCTCCATTGGAACAAAATAAATCCCCCGTCGCATTCGCAACGCGGCAATGCTGCGCAAATTTTGCGACATGGCATCGTTGGACGCCGGCGCGATCAGCAGCGGACGGTCACAACGCAAATGAGCCTTTGCCGCCATACAAACCGCCGTATCGGTAATACCGAGCGAGAGTTTTGCCAAGGTGTTTCCGGTGCACGGACTGATCACAAGGGCACTCAGCGGCGTACTTGGACCGAGCGGTTCCGATGCTACGATGGTGTGGATGACGGAACGTCGGCAACATGCTTCAATCCGCGCCACCCAATCTCGTGCCAAGCCAAAGCGCGTATCGGTTTGATAGGCTGTCTCACTCATAATCGGCTGTATCTCGTGACCGCGCGAGAGCAGCTCTTCCATGGCGGAAAAGGAACGGGAAAAAGTACAAAACGAACCGCAAAAAGCATAGCCGATCATTCCCTTGCCACCTCCTTGCAGATTAAGGGGTACAAAGCGTCCGCGATCAAAATGCCCGCGCTGCGCGGCGCATATATGCCGGGAAGACCCGGCGCGTAGCGCACATGCAGTCCGTATGCTGCCGCCTGCTCGGGGGACCAACCACCCGGCGCGGACGCTAATTCGATCAACAGCGTTTCACGAGATAAGGTACTTAAAAATTCCGACGAAAAAATTCGTGCCGGCACCGTATTGAAGATCACCCGGAAATTCTGTTCCAAAGATGTGATTCCCTCCGGCGGAATGGAGATCGGTGCGGCGTGATCCAAAGAAATCCGAACCAAATCGGCCGGTTTCCTTGCCGCGACGCTGACCGCAGCGCCCCAACTTTGCAAGCGCCATGTGAGTGCGCG
Source organism: uncultured Lachnospiraceae bacterium (assembly GCA_964507155.1). GTDB lineage: Bacteria > Bacillota > Clostridia > Oscillospirales > CAG-272 > SIG644. Next base: position 3,234 of record CAZDOX010000106.1, on the reverse strand, counting down.
ACCGATTCGACCATAACCGAAAACGGCAACGTCGGCGCCGTCCAACGTCACGTCCAGCTCTTGCATGGCCAACATAATAGCGCCCTCGGCGCTCGGCACGGCGTTGCGCAATTGCACTTCCTCCATTGCCATATAATCTATCGGGAAAATTCCCGCTTCTTTTGCCCTATGCATGATAGTCGCCGGAATACGACCGCCGTAGATCGTGCTTCCCTTTTGCAATATATCGAACAGTTCCGCAGCACCGATCGGCGGATCGGTGCCGTACACACACCCATCGTCACGAAAAGCAGGCGTCGGCAGAATCACCGTTTTGGCGTTTCGGATGCTGTCTTTGTCATCTTTGTCCTGCTGTTCCGACGCCACTTGGCTCAAGCACCGCACGCGGCATCCCAATTGGCTCAATCGCTGCGAGATCGCATGGGTACGACCATCTTTCCCAAGCACACATACGGTGGGCACGCGGTCGTTGATTTTTTCCTGCATTTCTGATTTAGTCCATCCTTTCCAACAAATTCGACGCACTTCGCCGTCTTTTGCGACACGTCGTCATTGTCAGCCTATGCGCCGCGCGCCCTCTTTGACACCGATATCGAATACTCAAATGCCCGCCGTCGCAATTTGGTATTCGGAATTTAAAACGGTATACAGCTGCGGGAAAAATCGCATAATATTCCACACGGACATCCCGCGCAATCCGTATTCGGGAATCAGACGGAGCATACTTTGCACGCTTCTTGCGTCTTGAAACCACACCTCGTGCCGGCGCACCGTCCCATCGACGTCTCGCACTTGATATTGAAAAAACGGAGCTTGCGCCGTATCATCATACGAAATTTGTGCACCGCGGTCCCTCGCCAAAATCACCGCTTGCGTATTACTCAACGACATAGCGCGACTCTCGCCGGCAACATAAGGCAGCGTCCAATCGTATCCGTAGTTCGGCATGCCCAAAAGAATCCGCGAACGCGAGATTTCCGTAACGGCATAGTCCAGCACGCGGCGAACTTGAGGGAGCGGCGAGACCGCCATGGCAGGACCGTAGGTATATCCCCATTCGTAAGTCATCAGAAGCACGCGATCCGCCACCTCGCCAAGTTCGCGGTATTTGTGACCTTCGTACAGCGTTCCCGCTTGGTCTGCGTCGGTCTTAGGCGCCAAGGCAACCCACAAAACATACCCTTTTTTGGTCAGTGCCGTCTTCAATCGTTTCATCCAAGCGACATAGGCATCGGCGCCTTGCTGTCCGATGTACTCAAAATCAACGTCAACGCCCACATATTCTTTTTGCGCCAATGTTTCCAACAGCGAATCGATCAACCGTTGCTGCATGGCAGAATCATTCAACAAGCGAAGCGCCTGATCCACGGAAAATTTTCCTTGCTCGTTGAGTGACGACAAGTGTAGCACGGGACCGACGCCGTATTGGCGTGCCAGGGCGATAATCTCCTCGTCTTCGATGGGAATCAGGGTACCGTCCTCACGGTAGCCGTAAGTAAAAACGGACAGATAAGTCAAATACGGCAATGTCTGTCGCAAAACGTCGCGGTCGATATTGGGGTACGCATACCCGCCCGTCTGTATTTCGCCCCCCGTCGGCGGCGGAAGTTTGATTTTCAGCTGTTGCCCGGGCGTCACGGCATCCAACCCGCCAAGGATCGGATTGTTGCGCCACAGCGTCGTCACGCTGACCCCGTACCGACGTGCAATGCTCTTTGTTGTATCTCCCGCACGAACGGTATAGCTGATTTGCGGTTTTACGATCACCACATTCTGCCCGATCACCAAGCGGTTCGGATCCGACAGCATATTATCATCCTGCAAACTTTGTACGTCCACCCCGTATCGCCCGGCAATTTTGTACAAAGTATCTCCCTCTTTTACCGTATAAATCACCATAAAAAATCTCCGTTCCGTCGCCATGGGCGACCCATCATTTCGCGCCAAATCGCCATGTCTTTCGGGGGCGACAAGGCAAACGGCTACCGCATGGAAAGTATATGCTGCAAAGACACCGACGGTTTGTTTTTTGCATAAAAAAAGGCAATTATCGCACACTAAAGAAAACATGGCGCAACGAAAGCGGTGCGCCATATGTCGAAAATAATGAAAAAATAAGAAAATGGAGTTAACCATGAAAACTGCACGTATTGCGCGAATTCGCGGCAGAGAAATTTTAGACTCACGGGGAAATCCCACCGTGGAAGCTATTGTCGTATTGGACGACGGCAGCGTCGGCATATCTTGCGCGCCAAGCGGCGCCTCCACCGGTATTTATGAAGCGCACGAAAAACGAGACGGCGATCCCGGTCGGTATTTCGGAAAAGGCACGCGCGAAGTTGCCGCTACCATGGAATCGCGACTTCAAACCGCTCTTGCCGGTCTTCGTGCCGATGATCAGAGCACGATTGACGCGCGGCTGTGCGAGGCGGACGGCACGGAAAACAAAAGCAACCTCGGCGCCAACGTAACCATTGCCGTCTCGTTGGCGGCAGCCCGCGCCGGCGCCGCGCACTATTCGCTTCCCTTATATCGTTATCTCGGAGGGATCGTCGCGAATCGATTGCCGATTCCCATGATGAACATTCTCAACGGCGGAGCGCATGCCGCCAACAGCGTAGAAATTCAAGAATTTATGATTGTCCCCGTCGGCGCCGATACGGAAAATGAGGCGATTCGCATGTGCTGCGAGGTGTATGCGACGTTGGGAAAGAAGCTCAGATCGCTGCGCCATGCCACCATGGTGGGCGACGAGGGCGGCTACGCGCCCAATTTATCTTCCGATGAAGAAGCCTTGTCTCTGATTTGTGATTCCATTCACGATGCCGGGTATTCGACCAAAGAGATTCGCTTGGCGCTGGACGCGGCGGCATCCGAATGGGCATACTGCGAGCGGGAATCCGGCCGCGATATGCCGCCGGAATGTTATATTCGCCCTAAGGGCGGCGAGCAATTCGGCAGCGATGATTTGATTCGCTATTGGGAGCACTTATTTGAGCAGTATCCGCTGATTTCCTTAGAGGACGGGTTGGATCAACGGGATTTTGACGGGTGGATCAAATTGACGCGCGCACTCGGCTCTGCGGGGATGTTGGTCGGTGATGATCTTTTCGTTACCAACACCAAACGGCTGCAGCGCGGAATTTCCGTCGGCGCCGGCAATGCAATTTTGATCAAGCCGAACCAAATCGGAACGCTCAGTGAAACCATTGACGTTGTCACTATGGCAAAACA
>CAZDOX010000105.1:0-4751 GCA_964507155.1 uncultured Lachnospiraceae bacterium | reverse complement strand
TGACCATCAACGGCGAGGGAGAATTTTTCGTCGACGCGTCGTTTGTGGAAAAGCTGATTGCCGACGCCCGTCGCGTGGAGGAAGGCGTACTGGTCGTCACCGACAGCAAAACGTAACAAAAAAAGAGAGAAAGAAAGACGGATCACGGCGGGGAAAACTTCTTTTTGAATGTTTCCCCGCGCCCGTTTTTGAGGAAAGGAAAGGTTCCATGAAATTCATTTTAGCTTCGGCGTCTCCGCGCCGCCGAGAGATTCTTCGTCATCTTGGGTTGGATCCGATCGTGGTCACCTCAAAAGCCGACGAATCGGTGTGTGCCGCGTCTTGCGAACAAGCGGTCGCCCAAATCGCGCAAAGAAAGGCGCAGGCGGTTCGCGTGGCGCTCATGCGGCCGAGAAAAAACGGAGATTGCTATCTGGCAAGCGACGATGTGATTGTGGCAGCGGACACGATGGTTCTCTCGCCCGATGGGGAACGGCTCGGAAAGCCGTCCGATCGCGAGGATTCTTTGCGGATGCTGCGTCTGCTCTCCGGTAGGGAACACCGCGTGATCAGCGGCATTTGCGTCATGCGCGGCGACGTAGCAGTGACCGAGACGGAGACGACCTATGTGACTTTCGCTCCGCTGTCCGAGGCGATCGTGCAAGCGTATGCGAACAGCGGCGAGGGAGATGACAAAGCCGGCGCGTACGGGATTCAAGATACGGCTTCGCTGTGGATTGAGTCCATTCGCGGCGATTACTTTAATGTGGTCGGCTTGCCCGTCCATCGTTTGGAACAACTGCTGTGTCGGTCGTTCGGACTTTCTCTACTGGATTTCCGTTCGTAAAGCGAACGGAGAGGACGTTGACTTGAAAGGATGTGAGTTTTTTGAAAGATCGTCCCAATAACCCGAATTTGGATTATTATTCGCTTCCGCTGCGGGCGGATCAAACGTTGCAGCCGTTGGACGCTGCGGCAAATAAGGATCAGGGCAAAAAATCGGAGGAGGCGAGCGCGCCGACCGATGTTGCCACGAAAGATGAGCGTTCCGCACGCGACAGCGGTGCCGATCGTGCCGCACGCCGCGCATTTTCGCGCATCGGATTGGCGGTCGCCGTGATGATTTTGATCTGGCTGTGTTTGACCCTCGCGCTCCAATTGGCAGCGGCATGGCTGGCGCCGTCTTTGCTGCAAAACGTGGCGTTTTTGTTACTTTCCAGTACGCTGCCGCTGATTTTGGTCGCCGAACCGATTGCGTATTTGATCATGCGCTCGCTGCCGACCAAAGTGCCGACGCGCACCGCGCCGATCGGCGGCGCCAAAGTGGCGCTGATTTTGTTCATGTGCATGGGTGTGATGATCGTCGGAAGCTTGATTTCCAACTTTGCCATGTTTCTGTTTGAAACGATCACCGGGATCCAAGCGGCAAACAGCGTGGAGATCATTCAAAACGCGCCGCTGTGGGCGGTACTGCTTTGCACGGTCATTCTCGCGCCGATTTTTGAGGAAATTGTTTGCCGCAGATGGGTGCTCACTCGCTTGCTTCCGTACGGCGAGCTGCCGGCTGTTCTCTTTTCGTCGCTTGTTTTCGGCGTGATGCACGGCAACTTGTTCCAATTTCTTTATGCCTTTGGCATCGGCATTTTGTTCTCCGTGCTGTATGTGCGCACCGGGAGATTGCGGTATTGCATTACGCTGCACATGCTGGTCAATGCGCTCGGTTCGCTGGTGCCCGTCTTTTTGTACTCACGGATGGACGCGTCATGGATCGAATTTCTGCAAAACGGGCAAGTCGCCGCGGAGCAACTGACGCAGCTGATTGAAAATTGCGCTCCGTTTCTTCTGCTGCTCTGGTATTCGATGACGGAGTATGCCATGGGGTTTGCCGGCGTGATTTTGCTGATTTGGGCGATGAAGCAAGTCAAATTGGTGAAAAATCCCACCGATCTGTCCCTCTCGCACGCCTCTCGCTTGGCGATCGGATCTGTCGGAGGCATTGCTTTTGTCGTCGTCGGTGTCGCGTTTACGATTTTAAATATGGGGTTGTTTTAAGGCGCGTTTTTAGGTAGGCGCAAAAGAAAAAAGAAAAAAGAAAAAGAGAAAATAACCCGAGAAAACGAAAAAACAAACGGAAAGGAGGCGCGCCATGGCAACCAACCGACAAAAAAAGGAAAATGACGCTTCGACGGGCGATCCGTCCGAGGTAAGCGGCAATCGTGACGACAGCGAAAACAGTGGAGGCGGCAAAAGCGGAAAAACGAGCAACGCCGGCAAGAAAAATCAAAAAAATGCGAAGATTCGATTTTCACGCAAGGATGTTCGCGGGCATAACGACGCGCTGCAAGATATGGGGCGCGCGCGCACCGGCGGCAGTTTTGAACCGCGATTGAAACAGCGGTTTCATAAACGCATTGTCGTATTGCTTGCCGTCTTTTGTCTGATTATCGGCGTATATGCCATGAATTTGATCGCACTGCAAGCGGCGGGCAACGCCTATTCCGTTTATGATCCTCCCGGCGCGGTGACGCCGGCTTACACCAAAACCGTCACACTGCAAGCGCCGCGCGGCGAAATTTATGATCGAAACGGAACTAAGTTGGTGACCAACGCCACCTCCTACGCCGTTCGCTTGGATTACGATACCTTTTATGCGATGGGCAGTGTGGAGCAGAGAAATCGCGCGTTGCTGACGCTGCACGCCACGCTGGATGAGGTTGTGCAGCAATCGCAAGATCGTCGCGTTAAGGCGCAGGTGGCGGATGAATTGTTTCCTTTTGATGGGACATATCCGTCCCTTACGCTGAACGAAGCCGCCAAAACCGCCGGCAGCGAAACATATCTCGCGCTTCGTCAAACCTTGGAGTACCTTGGCATGCCGTACACCACCGCGTCGCAAATTGTTCAATACTATGTGACGGTTTACGCGCTGGACGCGCACTCGGACGGGATTCCTTTGTACACGTCAGAAGAAATTACCACGCTGATTCATCTGTACTATAACATGGATCGTCTGAATTTTTCGCCGGATACGACATACTGCTTGGCTACGGGCATTGACAACACCGCGCTGGTTCGCCTACAAGCGTTGAACATTGCCGGATTGCGTGCGGATGCCCATCAAACCAGGCTCCATCTTTACGAGGGATACGCTTCCCACGTGCTGGGTGAACTGGTGACCACAGAAGCAACCGACACGGAATTTTGCAACGCGTTGGGTTACCCGGTCAACGAGGTCAAGGGAAAAAACGGCTGCGAGGGCGCATTTGACGACTATCTGCAAGGGGAAGACGGAGAGATGATCGTCACTTACGATGGCGACGGGAACATTTTGTCTTGCGAAGTGATCAAAGATGCGCTGCCGGGGCAAGACGTTTATCTGACGTTGGATATTTCACTGCAAATTGCCGCGGAGGACGCGCTGCGCGTGAACGTCAATACGGTGGCGAACACCGGAAGCGCCATGGCAGGGATTGATTGCGACGCAGGCGCGGTAATTGCCATGGACCCGGCGACGGGGGAAATTTTGGCGATGGGCTCTTATCCTACGTATTATACCGCAAATTCGCAGTATTTGGCAGAGTATCAGGATTCCTCCGCGTACAGCAATCGGGCAACCGATACGTTGATCTCCCCCGGTTCGCTGTTCCACCTTTGCACGGCTCTTGCGGCATTGGACGGCGGAACGGTGACCGCCGATGAACTGTTGCGCGACGACGGAATTCTCCAAACCGACGGTGTGGACGTGTACTGCCCGCTTTATGAAAATTTTCTCGTTTCGCATGAGCAACTGAACCTATCTACGGCGTTGACGGACGGATGTCATGTCTTTTTCGGCAAGCTGGGCAACCAGTTGGGAATTCGCACGTTATCCTCCTGGGCGGCAGCCTTGGGATTGGGGCAGGCGACCGGAATTGAAATCGCAGAGGAGATCGGTACGCTGCCGGACGTGGATTTGAAGACGTCGCCGGCATTGGCGGCGATCGGACAAGGCAGGACGCAGAGCACGCCGCTGCAACTTTGCTCCATGCTGGCTACGCTCATCCAAAACGGAACGCGTTATCGTGCCCATCTGTTCCAAGACAGTCGTTCCTACGTCAGCGGGACCATTTTACAAATGAGCAGTCCGCAAATTTTGAGCACCGTCCGCACGGATCGGGAAGATACGACGACCATTCTCGCCGCCATGCAGGAGGCGGCACGGGCAAACACATTGCTTTCCTCGCATACCGCGGCGCTAAGTGAGCAGGGAATTACGATCGGGTGTTTGGGGACGAGCAGCTTGTCCGGCACGATGAACAGTTCGGACGCCTTGCTGCTTGCCTACGGGACGGAGCGCGCAACCAATCGTTCCGTTGCCGTTTGCGTTCTGCTGGAGCATGGTGCTAAGGCTTCTTTGGCGTCGCCGACGGCAGCGGCGGTTTTGAATACATATTTCGCGCCGTAAGCGAGATCAAGCCAAAAGAGCAAAGAAAAACGGTTCTTCGTAACAATGGTTTTTTGGGCAATCCGATCGGCAGGCATGTACTTTGCCATGATCCGAGCGCCGTTTGCCGGCGCAGATGATGACGCGCCCGCAAGAGAACAGTGGGGAGGAACTTCCTACATAGCTGTAGCCGCACAGCCAAGGAGGTGGGGCGCGGGGGCGGAAACTTCGGCGCCCCACGATGGTCCCGCCCTCGCAGTGGCAGCCGGTAGTTCGGCAAGGCGCTGCCCTCACCCCCCTGCCCCCTCTCCCGCACGCGGGCGAGGGGGTGTCGTTAGTTTTCTTTGTC
>CAZDOX010000104.1:0-4791 GCA_964507155.1 uncultured Lachnospiraceae bacterium | reverse complement strand
CACCGGCGTCGGAGAGCGGACCGCCCTCTACGTAGGTTTCAAAGCGGACGTTATCGAAGCATACCACCAAATCGGAAGATGCGGAAGCTGCGCCGTTGTTGAACAATCTCAGATAGTTGAATCGAGAGAAATCGCAATCGGAGTCATGGTTGACGGTGACATACAACGTATTCCAACCGTTGACCAATTCCTTATCTGCGGTCAATCTGCCCAGCTTCATAATCTGCTGCTGCTCTTGCTCGTCGCAAGTACCGGAAGAGGTCAGCTCAAGGCAAAATTCCGTGTTGGCGATAGCGGAAGCGTCGCTGATGTAGAAATCGAACGCGAAGCGATCGAAAGCGGACGCGTCCACCGGCGTTTCCAGTACCATGCGGTACATAATGGTTCCAAGCGCATACTCGCCTGCCGCATGAGTATACTTACGCGAACCGATACCGCGAGAAACGATGGTCGTTTCCTGGCTGCCGCCGAGGAAAGAGGTAGTGTCATCCTCGCAGTTGTCCACAACGAGGATGTTGGTCACGCCGTACTCATTGCCGGTCGGACCGGAAACATAGTTGGGCGTCGGCATGTCGGATTGGTTCATCATGCACAGATTGTCCAACTTAAACACGACGTCTTTCGCAGCGGAATCGGCGCTGACGGCGTAGAAGCGAATGAAGTTCAGGCAAGACAAATCGGCGCCGCCGTCGGTCGTCTTGTTTGCTGCGTCCACGGACAGATACACTCTGTTCCAGCCGTTTTTCAATTCTTCGCCGAGGTTTCTGTCGCGAATCGCGGTCAAAGACCAAGAAATTTCGGCAGAATCTTCCTTACCGGCGGAAGAAATCTCAAAACCGGTAGAACCGCTGTTTGCCCATGCCAGATCGAAAACGCTGACATCGGAGACATAAAAATCGAACATCACGGCATCCTTGCCCGTAGCATCTACGGTCGGAATCGTGGAGCCGCGAACGAACCCCTCGCCGACGGCAAACACGCCGGAGGCTGCGCCCTCGGTCTTGTCTTCCGTATCAATGGGGGCACCCGCGAACGATTCGTCAAAATTATTGACGACAACGTACTTTGGCGCAGTTGCTGTGAGATTATCTTCTGCGAAAACGGCGATCGCGGAAGACAGAATCATGCAAAGAACCAGCACCAGGGAAAGAACTTTTTTCATGGTTTTTCCTCCATAAAAATGAAAATGTTTTCGACACGAAGTTCACAACTTCGTATCGGTTATTCACAGTATATCACATTCTTAACAATTTGTCAATATCACATTTTGCATTTCTTAACACTTTTTTCGGTATTTTGCAAATATGGGAAGAAACTTCTTTTCCAAAGTTTCTCCCCAAAACTCCCATCATCCGACTTTTTACAGCAAAATACAAATGAGCCCGTTGCTTCCCTCGTTGATGATTCGCTCCAGCGTTTCGGACAAGCGGCTCCGCGCTTCCGGCGCCATATGCTCCAGTTTGGCGTGCAACCCCTCGTTGACCAACTCATACAAGGTTTTTCCGAACAAATTGGATTGCCAAATGGAACCGGGATCCCCGTCAAACTCTTGCAACATATAGCGCATAAAGTCTTCCGATTGCTGCTGCGTCCCGACCACCGGATTGATCTCCGTTTCAATGTTGGCGCGAATCATATGGATCGATTGCGCCGAAGCACGCAAATGCACGCCGTAGCCGCCCTGCTGCTTGATGATCTCCGGATTTTCCAAGTGCAGATCCTCAATCTCCGGCATGACAATGCCGTAGCCGTCGCGCTCCGCCCGTTCCAACGCGTCCGAAATTCGATCATATTTGGCTTTCATTTCCGACAATGAACGCAAAAGCGAGAGTAATTCTTGCTCTCCGGCAATTTCAAAGCCGGTCAGTTCGCTGATCACTCGGTAATACAATCCGTCGTTCAAACTGACGTTCAGCTGCGCCGTCCCGTCGCCGAGCGACACCCGCTCCACGTCCACGCGCCGCACAAATTCGTTGCGTTCCAACGCGGAAAACGCGGCGGCAACCTCTCCGGTTTTGCGGATTTTCGCCGCGCACTCGTCAATCCCGCTTTCCACCGATTGACGGATTCGGTGCGTCGCGTCCAACGCCGCCGTCCACTCGGGCAGCCGCACGCGCAACTCGCGAATGGGAAATTCGTGCAGCACCATTTGCAAAATCTGGCGAATATCTTCGCTGTCCAAATCCAGGCAGTTGACCAACGCAACCGGAACCTCGTAACTTTGTTCCAGGGCATACGCTTGCGCGATGGCTGCGGGCGACGTCGGATCCGCCGTGTTGAGAATCACCGCAAACGGCTTGCCCAGCTCTTTCAGCTCCCGCACGATTCGCTCCTCCGCCTCCACGTACGCCGAACGCGGCAACTCACCGATGCTCCCGTCGGTGGTGACCAGCATGCCGATCGTCGCATGATCGCAAATGACTTTTTTGGTTCCCATTTCCGCCGCTTGAACAAAAGGCATCGGCTCTGCCTGCCACGGCGTATGAACCATACGTTCTTTCCCGTCCTCTTGCGTTCCCAACACGTCCGGAATCAAGTAACCGACACAATCGACCATGCGCACTTTGGCGCCGACGCCATCCGACAAATTGACTTGTACCGCCTCATCCGGGATAAATTTCGGCTCGGTAGTCATCACCGTTTTTCCGGCTGCCGATTGCGGCAATTCATCCTTTGCCCGCTCACGCGCGTGCGGATCTTCTATGCCGGGCAGCACCAGCGTTTCCATAAATCGTTTGATAAAGGTTGATTTTCCCGTTCGCACGGGACCGACCACACCAATGTAGATTTCTCCTCCCGTTCGCGTGGCAATATCTTGATAAATTGCGTATTCTGCCATAAAATATCCTCCCACGTCTCTGGCACGAAGTTATTGTTTTCGTTCCATTGTATGGGAGGATGATATTTTTTATGACAAATCCGGCAGGTCTTATTCCAAAATATTGCTGGTGATGTAATCGACGCCCCACTCAGCCAACTGCTCGGCTCTTGCCGGGTCGTCCACCGTCCAGCAGTTGATCTTCAAGCCGGCGGCATGCAAGGCAGCCACGCGCTCCCCAGTCAAGGCGGCGTGTTGTACATCGATATCAAAACGGTCGTTTGCCAAGCGAGCAATCATATCGTCCGACGCGTCGTTGGTCAAAAACTGAACGCGCTGATCGGGCAGAGCGGCACGAACGCGCAGCAAATTATCATATTGAAATGAAATGAAAATCGTAGCGTCCAGATAATCTCGCGCGCGAATTTCTTCAATAAATTTCTCCGTTTCTTCCGGCGTGAAGTTGCTTTTCAATTCCAAAACGCAAGTCTTTTCATACTTCTTGCAAATGGAAATATAATTGTCCAGCAAGGGAACGCGCAAATCCTCTCGATCTTTACTGCCGTCCATATCGTACAAAACAACCGAGCGCAGCGTTTTTTCCGTCACGGTTTCGGCGCTGATCTGTTCGCCCGCGACGCGAGACAAGTGCCCGTCATGCAACGTCACAAAACGACCGTCCGCGGTTTTCCAAATGTCGGTTTCGATTCCGAAGTAAGAACGATTCCCCGCCGCAACAAAAGCGGCATTGGTGTTTTCCCGCTCAATCCCGGACAATCCGCGATGGGCGACGACTTGAACTTGCTTCTTGTTGAACTTTATGGTATTCATGAGATCAATACCCTCCCTTATTTACGCTCTGCGCTCTGCGCTCTACACTCTACAACTCTGCGCTTTACGCAGAAAAATGGTCCAAACGGAACGGTTTTGCGGTCAGTTCACGACCCGCGATCAAACAGCCGTCGTTTTTACGCATTTACGCACGCAGCAGCTGCTCCGCGGCAGCCAACTTGGTACAAAGAGCCAACACGCGCGTCGCCGTTTCCATGTCCGCAAACGGCGGCCAGGTCGGTGCGATCCGAATGTTGCTGTCATGCGGATCGATTCCGTACGGATAGGTAGCACCGACGGTTGTCAGCACAACGCCTGCCTCGCGGCAAAGTTGATATACGCGTTTGGCGCACCCCTCCATCACGTAAAAACTGATGAAATATCCGCCGCGCGGCATAACCCACGTAGCAATGTGGCTATCCCCCAGCTCCTCGGTCAAAATTTGCGACACACGCTCAAAACGCGGGCGCAAAATATCCGCTTGCCGACGCATGTGCGCCATCACGTGCGCAGCGTCTCCGAAATATTTGACGTGACGAATCTGATTAATCTTATCGTACCCGATCGTCTGAATGCTCATGATTTTTAAAATCTGCCGGACGTTCGCCTCGGAAGCGGCGAGCAGAGCCACCCCGGCGCCGGGGTAAGTCACCTTGGACGTCGACGCAAAATAGAACACGCGATCCTCGTGCCCGTAACGCGCGGCTGCGGCAAAAATATCCGCCAGAACATCCGGGTCGTCGGGGTACAAATCGTGAATTCCGTACGCGTTATCCCACATAATGCGGAAATCCGGTGCGGCGGTTTTCATAGCGCCCAGCCGCTCCACCGTTTCGTCGGAATAGGTGATTCCATCCGGGTTGGAATACTTGGGGCAGCACCAAATGCCCTTGATGCTCGGATCGGCGGCAGCCATCTTCTCCACTTCATCCATGTCGGGACCGGTCGGCGTCATGCGCACGGGAATCAGTTCAAATCCCAACGATTCCGTGACGGCAAAGTGGCGGTCATAACCGGGACACGGGCAAAGGAATTTCACCCGCTCCTCTCGGCACCAAGGACGCTCGCTGCCAACCACACCGTAAAGCATAGCGCGAGACAGCGCGTCATACATTAGGTTCAGCGAGGAATTTCCCGCGATG
>CAZDOX010000103.1:0-4801 GCA_964507155.1 uncultured Lachnospiraceae bacterium | reverse complement strand
AGTTTTTCTTGTCAGGGGAGCACGCTCCCCTGACGACCCCACGGCGGTTGACGGTTAGAACAGCTTCATCTTTGCAAGGCTTACAAAACTGTAGTCGCACAGCCAAGGAGGCGGAGGTGCGGGGGCGGGAACTTCGGCGTATGAGATGGTTCCGCCCACGCAAGAGAACGCCGGGATCAAGTTAAAGCAATCAAAAATAAAGCCTTAGGCGTTACAAAACCGTAGGGGCGGATATTATCCGCCCGGGAACCAGGGCAACAGCATTTACTTTTTCGCAGAGAAAATGATACTGAGGAGCCCTGAACAAAAAAACGTAAATCCGTTGACAAAAGGGAAAAAAAGAGGTATAATATTAATATATTGCCTAAAAAATGAGGCGAAAACGGAAGACCAAAAACCAAAATAAGATGAAATCGAAAAAGGAAGGACTTTTTGTATGATCCGCTCCATGACATCGTTCGGCAGGGCCGCACTGACCGGCACGGATTATGACCTTGTGGCAGAAATTCGCAGCGTCAATAATCGATATTTTGAATGTACCGTGCGTTTGCCGCGTCGTTACAGTGGGTTGGAAGAACGCGTGAAACCCTATTTGCAGTCCATGGGGATTTGCCGCGGAAAAGTGGAGGTAAACGTGTACGCCGCAAAAAATGAAAACGGCGGTCCCTTGCCCATCAACGAGACCGCGCTGCGCGCATATTTGGCTGCGTTATACCGCTTGCGCGACGAGTTCGGCTTGCGTGACGATATTTCCGTAATGCGCGTGGCTGCCAATCCCGCGGTGTTCGCACCGGAGCAAGATCTTGGGGCGGATCCCGATGTGCTCTGGCAGGAAATTCTGCCCGTGATCGCACAAGCTGCCGATCATTTTCTTGCCGGCAGAGATGCGGAGGGCGCCAGACTTGCTGCCGATTTGCGCGAAAAACTGGCACATTTAAGAGAGTTAACCGATCGGATGGAACGCTTGTCCGAGAGCAACACCCGCGCGTATCGGCAAAAGTTGGAGGAGCGGTTGCGCACCGTGTTGAGCGATCATTCCGTTACCATGGATGAAAATCGCATACTGACCGAATGCGCGCTGTTTGCGGACAAGATTGCCGTGGATGAGGAAATGGTACGATTGCGCTCGCATTTCGCACTGTTTGAAGAAATTTTGGACGGTCGCGAACCGGCAGGACGAAAATTGGACTTTCTGTTACAAGAAATGAACCGAGAAATCAACACAACCGGCTCCAAATCGTGCGACAGCGAAATGGCTCACCTGGTGGTCGACGCCAAAAATGAACTGGAAAAAATCCGCGAGCAAGTTCAAAATTTAGAATAAAAGTTATCATACCGAAAGGACCAACGCACGTTATGAAGTTTATTCACGTCGGGTTTGGCAACATGGTTGCCGTAGACCGTATTATTTCCATCGCCGGTCCGGATTCCGCGCCGATCAAACGTTTGGTGCAAAGCGCCAAAGACGATTGCCGCGTCATTGATGTGACTTGCGGTCGACGTGCCCGCTCGGTGATTTTGACCGATTCCGATCACGTCATTCTTTCCGCCATTCAAACCGATACCCTTGCCAATCGTTTGGACGGCAAGGAAGTCGACGATGAACTGGATGGCGAAACTTGAAAAAATAAACAATTCAGACCAATAACGACAAACATATGTTAGGAGATGACGCATGCAAATGCAAAGTAAAAAGGGACTACTGGTGGTGATTTCCGGGCCCGCCGGCAGCGGAAAGGGCACCGTAAACGCTCATCTGCTTGCCACCGGTGACTACGCCTATTCCGTCTCGGCTACCACCCGCGCTCCGCGCCCCGGTGAGGCGGACGGTGTCAATTACCACTACATCACCCGCGGGGAGTTTGAAGATCGCATCGCGCATGACGGTATGCTCGAATATACCGAATACTGCGGTCATTTTTACGGGACACCGCGCCGTGAAGCGGAAGAAGTTTTGAACAGCGGAAAAAATCTGATTCTCGAAATTGAGGTCGACGGCGCGATGCAGATCAAGGAAAAATATCCGGACGCCGTTTTGATCATGTTGCTTCCTCCCTCCTATGCCGAGCAAGAAAAACGGCTGCGGGGCAGGGGAACCGAAAATGAGGAAAAGATCCTTGCCCGCTTGGCGCAAGCTCGTGTGGAAATCGAATATCTGCCGCGCTACGACTACGTGGTATATAACGAGGATGGTGCTGCCGAGCGTTGTGCCGATCAAATTCGCGCCATCTTGTACGCAGAGCAATTTGCCACCTCTCGCCACCCGGATGCCGTTGCCTCTTATCTGGGCACACCCGTAACGGAACAATAATCACACATACATACAAAAGTAAAAGGAGTAAATATCATGCTGTATCCTACCATTCAAGATTTAACCAAAGGGAATTTCAATCGTTACGAATTGGCTATCGCAACAGCCAAATGCGCCCGCCTGATCACGGATGAATATGTGCGCCAGCGCGAAAACGCGGAAAAACTGCTGGCAAATAACAAGGAAAGCGACAAGCCGATGATCTCCATGATCGACAGCGAGTATCGGGATCAAAAAGCGGTTAAGGTGGCCATCAATCACATTTATGCCGGCGATTATACCATGCTTCATGCCGACGAGGTGGAAGCACTTGCCGCTCAACGCGAGGCGGAGGCTCAAGCTGCCGCGCAAGCCATCGCACCCGAAAGCGATGACGACGCTGCCGACGCCGCGACTTTGGAAGAGTCCGCGTCGGACGAAACTGACGAAACGGCTGTCGGCGAAGATTTCTCTGAAGAACAAAATGAGCAAGACGCGCCGAGTGCGTCGGAAGAAACAGAGAAAAGTGCGGAAGAATCTGTCTTGCCGATCTCCGAGAGCGAATCGTAAATCCCCGGTTATTTTTCCTTGGAAAGGAGAGACACCATGGCTGAGATGTATGCCGGCGTCTACTTGCTGAATCTTCCGTTTGCCATTGATCATTTGTATGATTACAGCATTCCGCGGTATCTGTGCGACATGGTGCATCGCGGTTGCTTTGTTACGCTCCCGTTCGGAAATGCCAATCGTGCGAGTCTCGCGCTGGTGACCGAAGTGCGCGATCACAGTGAGCAGCCGCGCCCCAAACCGATTTTTTCCGTATGCTCCGACAAGCTGACGCTGAGCGAATCGCTGTTGGGGCTCTGCTTTTTTATGAAAGAGCAGACGCTTTGCACCATCGGCGAGGCGGTGCGCGCGATGATTCCCGCTACCGTGCTTGGTCACATGAGCGAAACCTATCGTGCCAACGAAGACCGCCTGCTTCCGCTTACGGACGCGTCCCACCCGGAGGACGATGAAATCCTGTCCTACCTGCGTGCGGGCAGTGCGCCGGTGACCACCGCCACGCTGCGAAAGAAATTCGGCTCGCGTACCGATGAAAGCTTGCTGCGATTGCGCCGTCACCGTTTGGTTCTCCGTGAGTTTTATTATCGCGATACCGATCCGCTAAAGTATATCACCTACACGTCGCTGGGCATTTCCAACGAAGACGCGCTGTTGTTGGCGGCGGGCGCTTCGCTGCCGTCGCAAGCGCCGCTGCGGTCGGCAAAGCAGCGCGCGATTTTGCGGCGCTTGGCGGAACTTGGCGAGATGCCGGAAAAAGATTTACTTGCCGAGGTCGGCTGCACAGCGTCTGTTCTGCCGCGGCTGTATCAAGCCGGTCTGATTCGCGCACGCAAGCAGGGCGTGACGTCTCCGCCGTTGTCGGTCGCGCCCGACGCGCCGCCGCTCGTGTTGAACGAACGACAGCAAGCCATTAACGATGAGCTGTGCGCCATGTCGGACGAGGACGCTCCGCGCGCTGCGTTGCTGTACGGCGTTACGGGAAGCGGTAAAACATCCGTGATGATGGCGCTGATTCTCCATTTGCTCTCTTGCGGCAAGAGCGCGATCGTCCTGCTGCCGGAAATTGCGTTAACACCGCAGTCCATCGCCGTATTTCGCGCGCGCTTCGGGGACACGGTCGCGGTCATTCACTCCGCGCTGTCCGCCGCGCAACGCTATGAGGCGTATTGCCGCATCCGCGAGGGCGAGGCGCGAGTGATTCTCGGGACGCGATCTGCCGTGTTCGCACCCGCCCGGTCGCTCGGCGCGATCATCATGGACGAAGAGCAAGAACATACCTATAAATCCGACAGCGATCCCAAGTACCATGCCCGAGATATTGCGCGATATCGCTGTGCCGACGAACATGCGCTGATGCTGTTAGCTTCGGCGACGCCCTCGCTGGAAAGTTATTATAAAGCGACGCAAGGCATTTATCGATTGTTTAAACTTCCCGCACGATACGGAAAAGCCGAGCTGCCGCAGGTGATCATCGCGGACATGCGCCGCGACACGGCGGGGATCGGGGACTCTCCCATGGGCACTTTGTTGTGCCAAGAGTTGACCGAGAATACGGCAAAAGGAAATCAAAGCATTCTCTTTTTAAATCGTCGCGGGTACCATCATTATATCGCATGTTCCAAATGCGGGACCGCCATTACATGTCCCAATTGTTCCGTCTCCATGACCTATCACACCAAACGCGACAGCTTTACGGAGGGGGAAATGATCTGCCATTTTTGCGGAACGCGGCGGCCGCTGCCGAACGCATGCCCGGAATGTGGCAACGAACGTCTGCTGCGTCAAGGATACGGCACCCAACGAGTGGAAGAAGAGTTGACGCACCTTTTACCCGGCGCAAAAATTCTCCGGATGGACACCGATACGACAACCGAGAAATCGGCTTATGACGACATGCTCGGCTCTTTCCGACGCGGAGAGAGCGATATTCTGCTGGGCACTCAA
>CAZDOX010000102.1:0-4856 GCA_964507155.1 uncultured Lachnospiraceae bacterium | reverse complement strand
TGCCCGTTTTTGTCGCAAGCGACACCGGTGAATTTCATAAACAATTTTTGCCGCCGAGCGGCGGAATGGAGAATGGAGATTGAGATGAAAGACGATTTGCTGGAACGCATGGAGAAAGGCATGTCCTCTTTTTCAAAGGGACAACGCCAAATTGCCACCTATATTTTGGATCATTACGAAAAAAGCGCCTACATGACCGCGTCCAAACTCGGCTCCGCCGTCCATGTCTCGGAATCTACCGTCGTTCGATTTGCCATAGAAATGGGTTTTTCCGGATATCCGGATTTTCAGCGCGCGCTGCAAAACATCATTCGGAATCGCTTAAAATCGTTCCAACGCATTGAGGTGACCAATCACTTGATCGGCGGCGGCGACGTACTGGAAAAAGTGCTGACCTCCGATATGGAAAAAATCAAACACTCCTTGGATACCATCGACCATACCGCATTCGACAACGCGGTGGATCGTTTGATTTCGGCAAAGCATATCTACGTGTTCGGCGTTCGCTCCTCGTTCGCGTTGGCGACCACGTTAAATTACAGTTTGCGCATGGTTTTCGATAACGTTCATCTGATTCAATCCACGTCCGGACGGGAAGTTTTTGAGCAAATGCTCGGCATAGGGCCGGACGACGTGCTGGTGGCGATCAGCTTTCCGCGCTACTCCAACCGTGTGGTGACCGCCGTGGAATTTGCCCATCGCGCCGGCGCGGACGTCGTTGCCCTGACCGATTCGCCCTCGGCGCCGATTGCCGCCTACGCCAACCAACTGCTGACCGCGCAAAGCGACATGGCGTCGTTCATGGACTCTCTGGTGGCACCGCTGAGCATCATCAATGCTCTGATCGTGGCTCTGTCCAGAAAGAGACAAGCAGATTTGACCGAGCGCCTTCGCAAATTGGAGCAAATTTGGGAAGATTACGATGTGTACGACAATCAAGGAGGTGGCGGCGAGCATGACGGAAACAACTGACTTTCATCCCTCAAAGTTGCCGATTCTCGTCGTCGGCGGGGGAGCTGCGGGCATGATGGCGGCGTACCGCGCCGCAACGCTGGGCGCTCGCGTGCTGCTGTTTGAACGAACCGGTCGTCTCGGTCGCAAGCTGCGTATCACGGGAAAAGGCCGCTGCAACGTCACCAACGATTGCGATGTGTCGGAATTTTTGAATCACGTGCGATCCAATCCGCGCTTTCTCTATGCTGCCTTAGATCGTTTTTCCCCGGCAGACACCAAGGATTTTTTCACCGAGCGCGGCGTGCCGCTGAAAACGGAGCGGGGACGGCGCGTTTTTCCCGTTTCCGATCGGGCGGGAGACATTGTCGGCGCGCTTTCGGACGCCTGCCACCGTGCGGGCGTGGAGATCAAATACGAGCGGGTGCACGCGCTGGACATTCAAAACGGTGCGCTGATCGGCGTGAAAACCGAGCGGAACACCTACCGCGGCAGGGCGGTCATTCTTTGCACGGGGGGAAAATCTTACCCGCTGACCGGCTCCGACGGCGACGGCTATGCGTTTGCCGCGCAAGCGGGGCACACCATCGCGCCGCTTCATGCCTCTCTGGTTCCTCTGACCGTGGCCGGGAACATTTGTCCGGAGCTGCAAGGCTTGTCGCTGCGTAACGTTGCGCTGCGCGTGATCGAAACCGCCACGGGGCGAACGGTGTACGACGATTTCGGAGAAATGATGTTTACTCATTTCGGCGTCACCGGCCCCATGATTCTTTCCGCCTCCGCGCACTTGCGCGACGTGACCCCCGGGCGCTATGAGGCGCGAATCGACTTAAAGCCGGCGTTGGACGAAAAAAAGCTGGACGCACGGCTTCTTGCCGATTTTGAGAAATATCACAACAAGGATTTTTGCCACGCGCTGGACGATCTTCTGCCGCAAAAGCTGATTCCCGTCATCATTCGTCAAAGCGGCATTGACGAGCGGCTCAAGGTTCATACCGTCACAAAAGAGCAACGTCGGACGCTGCTTAGTCTGATCAAAGACATGCGCCTGCCGCTGGACGGCGTTCGCCCGATTGAGGAAGCGATCGTGACCGCAGGCGGGGTAAACGTCAAAGAAATCAATCCCAAGACGATGGAATCCAAACGTTTACCCGGATTATACTTTGCCGGAGAGGTCATCGACGTCGACGCCTATACCGGCGGTTACAATTTGCAAATCGCATTTTCCACCGCCACGCTGGCGGGCGAACACGCCGCAACAAACGGATCGGTCGAATCGATTCGGTAAGGAAAGGAACAGGTACATCATGATCATTCAAATTGCTATCGACGGACCGGGAGGCGCCGGGAAAAGCACCGTAGCCAAAGCACTCGCCCAAACGCTCGGCATGGTTTACGTAGACACCGGCGCATTGTATCGAACCGTCGGCGTGGCGGCGCTTGCACGCGGCATTCATCCGCAAGACGCGTCCGCCGTGGAGCGCATACTGCCGACGCTGCACATCGACGTTCGCTTTGAACACGGCACACAGCAAATCTATTTGGACGGCGAGGCGCAGGGAGATAAAATTCGCACGCCGGAAGCGTCCATGGCAGCCTCTCATGTTTCCGCTATCCCGGCAGTGCGCGCTTTTTTGCTGGACACGCAGCGTGAAATTGCCGAAAAGAATCACGTGGTGATGGACGGACGCGACATCGGAACCGTGATTTTGCCAAACGCTCCGGTGAAAATTTTCATGACCGCCTCCGCGCAAGCCCGCGCACGTCGCAGAACGTGCGAACTGATAGAAAAAGGAATGTCCGTCACCTATGAAGACGTGCTGCGCGACATGACCTTGCGCGATGAACAAGACGCCTCGCGTGCCGTCTCCCCCGCCATTCCGGCAAAAGACGCGATTTTTCTGGACAATTCCGATCTGAATGTGGAGCAAACGGTAGCGGCGGTGATCGCCATTATGAAAGAAAAGTTAGGCGAGGTGGTCTTGTCCGCACTGCCGGGATGGAGGAAGCCGTGAGAAAAGCGAAACAAGACACAACCGTTGCGCGTGCCGGTCGCACCGAGCGATTTTACCAAAAGCTTCAACAAGTATTTTCCCGATTGGTCATTAAGGTTTATCGCGTGCGTATTTTTCATGCGGAGCGAGAGCCGGATCCGGATGCCGGCAATTACCTGCTATGCGCCAATCATACCGCCGCGCTGGATCCGTTTGTTCTGGCAGCGGTGCTGCAAAAACAGCAAGTTCATTTTATGGGAAAAAAAGAGCTGTTTCAAATTCCTCTCTTTGGCCGTTTTTTGCGCCAGTGCGGGGCGTACCCGGTCGATCGCTCCGGAGATGTCGGCGCTATTCGGACCACCCTGACCTTGCTGCAAGGCGGCAAGTGCGTGGGGATGTTTCCGCAGGGGACGCGTTGCCCCGGCCGACCGCCGATTCAAACGGCTGATCAACTGAAACACGGCGCGGGCATGGTTTGCGTGCGCGCCGGCGTGACGGTGCTGCCGGTTTGCATTCGCGCCAAAGGCGACAAACTGCACTTGTTCG
Organism: uncultured Lachnospiraceae bacterium; assembly: GCA_964507155.1. Classification (GTDB taxonomy): domain Bacteria; phylum Bacillota; class Clostridia; order Oscillospirales; family CAG-272; genus SIG644. Next base: position 1,365 of record CAZDOX010000102.1, on the reverse strand, counting down.
GCGGCGCGGATATTTTAATCGGAGAGCCGATTCCGTTTGAATCTTTCGGCGTCACCGGCGCCAATCGCGCCGAATACGAGCGCGTCACCAACATCATTTTCGACCGCATTTGCGCCTTGTACGACACGGATCCGACCAAGGAGAGGGAACATGAATCGTAAAAGTGCACCGATGGTAACGGTAGCCAAGCACGCCGGCTTTTGCTTCGGCGTTCAACGAGCCGTCGCCCGATTGGAACGCGCGCTGCAAGAGCGATGCGACCATGAACGCAACGAGCGCATTGTCACGCTCGGTCATCTGATACACAATGATATTTTTAACGACAGCATGGCAAAGCGCGGCGTGGAAACCGTTGAAATCGACCGGCTCCCCGCGCTGATTCGTTCCGCCCATGCGCACAGTCCCGTTCTTTTGCTGGCGCGTGCCCACGGAATCCCCCCCGACGTTTCCCGCTATTTGGACGACAGCGCCAAGTCGAATCCGTTCTTTTCTTGGGTCGATTGCACTTGTCCGTATGTGGCACGGATTCACCGCATTGTGAGGGAAAATTGCACGGCGGGACGGCAATTGTGGGTTTTCGGCAAAGCCCATCACCCGGAGGTAACGGGAATTTTGGGGTGTTTTGACGGCGAAAAGTATGTTTTTGACTCCGCTGCGGCTTGGATGACTTTTTTTGAGCAAAACGGGGCAAAAAAAATTTGTGAAAAAACACCAATTGTCGTGGCTCAAACGACTTATTCTTTGCTCGAATGGGAGAAATCTCAAAAAGTTATCGAAAAACTATGTACAAATGCCTTATTTTTTGATACAATATGTAGTGTTACGGAAATGCGCCAAAAGGAAGCGGCAACTCTGGCTGCAACGTGTGACCTGATGGTGGTAATCGGGGACAAGCAAAGTTCCAATACGGCCAAGCTTGCCCATCTTTGCCAAGAGAGTGGAACACCGACCTTGTTTGTGCAGTGCGCCGCTGACCTTGCGTCCGCAAATCCGTCGGCCTATCATCGCATAGGCATAGTCGCCGGTGCTTCGACGCCGAGCGACGTGATAGAGGAGGTATATCAAACCATGAGCGAAATGGAAAATTTCGAAACACTGCTTGCGGAAGAATCTTCCGTCAAGACACTAAATACAGGGGATGTCGTAACGGGTATCGTCGAGCACGTTTCCGACACTGAGATTCAGCTGGATCTCGGTACGAGCGTGACCGGTTATATCAAAGCTGAGCAAGTCACCGATGACAGCAGCGTCAAAATGACGGACTTGTATAAAAAAGGTGACAAAATCGAAGCGTTTGTCATTCGCGTCAGCGACATCGAAGGCGTCGCCGAGCTCTCCAAGAAGAGAGTGGACGCGGACAAGAAC
>CAZDOX010000101.1:0-4999 GCA_964507155.1 uncultured Lachnospiraceae bacterium | reverse complement strand
GAAAACTAAGGACACCCCCTCGCCCGCGTGCGGGAGAGGGGGCAGGGGGTGAGGGTAGTACCTTGCCGAACTACCGGCTGCCGCCTCGGGGGTGGGACGTCAAATAGCGGGATAGGAACTTCTTGAAAGAAGTTCCTCCCCGCACCCCTTTTCAAGAACTTTTTGAAAATAGGATGGCAGCTGTTCCGTGGGCAGTGCAAAAATTATCCGCCATCCCACCGGCTACCATCGTGGGGTCGTCAGGGGAGCGTGCTCCCCTCACAAGAAAATATGAAGAACCAAAAAAGAAAAGAGCGCGACCGAATCTCGGATGCGCTCTATATCTTTTCTTTGGTTGATGATGCTAAGCCTATACCTATAAGAAAAAGAGACAAGGAAAAACTTACGCCTTTTTCATGGTGCGCAGGCAACGAGCACACACGGGAATCGCTTTGGTGGAACCGCCGATTGTAACTTTTACCTTGCGAATATTAGGCTTCCAACATCTGTTTGTCTTGCGATGAGAGTGAGAAACGTTCTCACCGAACACAACACCTTTGTTGCAGATACTGCATTTTGCCATGTTTGACACCTCCTTGGAGCACGCAAAAACGTGCATTACCTTGATTTACTCATACAACACGAGATATTATATCATATTTTCAAAGAAAATGCAAGGGTTTTTTGATTTTTTTTTCGGAATCCCGCAATAAATTTCCGATTTTTGTATTTGCTTTACACGCGGATTCTTATGATTGGAAATATCGGAGCGCCATGCGCAGCTGCAACGGCGTAAATCCGTCGGCGTAAGCGAGCAAATGCCCCTGCATGGCAAGCAAGCGGACAATCGCGTCGGTCCCATCCGCACTGTCGGTCACGGCAAGCACGGTTTGCTCGTCTTGCTTTGCGTCGCGGAACAGTCCCATCACCGGATCTCCGAGCGGAACACCGGGATCGCGTGCGGGAAGCCGAGCGGGCAACTCGTGTAAGCGCGGGGAGGCGGCGGGAAGATACACGTCGCGGATGTAGGAAAGCGGGCGAGTAAAGGACTCGGCACAAGCGTCCGATACGGCGACGAGCGGCGCGTCTTTGAGCGCGTCCCCCGCGTATCCGGCGCGGCATAGAGCAGGGAGCAGATCGCCTTGACATAGGCACAATCCGTCGCGTGAAACCAGATCGGACATGGCATAGCGAACGCGGCGATGAGACAAAAGCGGCTGCCATCGATCGGACGTTCCGTCCAAAATCACCAAATCGGACGCTAAGATGGCGTCCGCAAGAGCGGTGGCGCTTTTCTCCGCGGGAAGAATCAGCAGAGTGCGAACGGCGGCACCTTCTCGGCTGAGCAGGTCGGCAATTGGGCACGGACCCTCCGTGTCGGCTGTATAAGCGATAAGAACGCGTGGCGTGGCACGATGAACCAGCGAACATTCGGCGGGGAGCGGTAAATCGTCCGAGGCAGCGGCGACATCCGAAGTTGCTGCGACGTTGCGTGTGACGATCGGCTTGTGGCACACCAGTGTCAGGGTCAACAGCGACGCGCCAATGCCCTCGTGCTTGAGTGCAATGGGGAGACACGGAAGCGTTGTTTGCTGCTGCAACACGTGGGTCAGTTGCAAAACATGTTGCCAAAGAACCGTGCGGGAAAGTTGCGGTGTGACGGTAAAACCGCACAGCAGCATAGCGTGATCCGAAAAGGGCGCGCCGTCACGCGTCAGAGCGTCTTTCAGCTGCGCGATGGCGTGGGAGATAGAGGGTGCTTGATAGCCGTCGTCCAGCGTCAGCGTGACCGTTCGCACAAGCCAATCGCCGCAGCCGTTTTGATCGGTCAGGCGCCCGTTTGCCGCGTCGGCAGAATGGCGAAGCAGCAGCGGAGTATCGATCGGCGCGGCGGACATTTCGCTTGCGTCAGGGGCGGTATGGTCGACCGGATGAACGGCGGTACTTAAACTGCACCGTTGCAGCATGCTAAAGCGGGTGCGTACCCGCGCCTCGCCGTACAATACGGCAAAATCCAATACGCCCTCTTCGGTGACGGTGGCAAACGTCGTGCACCGCAGAGCGCAATCGGCACATTGCCGTTCCAGTTCGTCGATCGCGTCCGACGACAAAACTACCAGCCAGCCGCTAAGATCTTGGGTAACCAGGTCGCAAGGGTAAGGGGGCGGTGCGTCCGATGTGCGACAAAATGCCGTGGGGTCAATGGTCAACCCGGGCACGCAGCTTATCGAGACGGGAATGAGATGGTGCGCGGGAACGGGCAAAATGCGACGGATTCGATGATCCGAAATCAGCCCGGAGAACAGCGTTTTTGCCGCAGCGCAATCACCCTCGGTAGGGTAAGACGAGGCGGCATGGACCAGACAGAGCCGGTCGCCGCGATACACGCGACGGGACAGCTCGCTCGGCGGCGTTTGAAAACAAAGCAGGCGAAGCGAACTGCCGGCAATTTCCAATTGCATGCTGTCGGATGGAGACAGAGCGCGCATTACGGCGGCACCAAGCGCGTCGCACAAGCGCCAATGCACGGCGGGAGAGAGCTCGTACGGGACGGATTGCGTTCGGCTTGAGAGGGAAGAATGCAGTGTGTCCAGCACGAACCGCAATTGCAACGGCGGAGTTTGTCGATCCGTTTGACGCCGCTTGGCTTGATCGATCAGGTAGGACAGTGCGTCGGCATGGGCGGGCAGGTCGGTGTCCAATCCGATCAGCGTTTGCGTATGTGGCTCGGTGGCATATAATTCATAAAGACTATCCCAAAGATACAGCGTTTCTATCGCGGTATTTTGTTTTTGTTTTTCTTGCTCTTGCAGGCATTGGCGCAACTGCTCAACGCTCATAAACAAGTGCAGCGTTTCCTTAAACCGGCGAAGAAGCGCGTCATCGTAGGTACAATGATACGACAGCGTTCCGCTCCCGCGGCGATATCCGCGATACAAGGTAGCGGATGCGTGATCGGGACGTTGTGAAAAGGGAAACAGATCGGTCATGATTCACAATTCCTTTCGGTCAATTCGGCGGGGTCAAGCAAAACGGCATGAAGACCGCCCCCGTCATCGGTCAGCGACAAGGGCAAAACCGTCAGCGTTTGGGCATGAAGTGGATGGGGCGAGGGGATACGAACTTCCACAAAATTGGCGGTATGTCCGACGGCTACCCCGTCTTCCCACGTTTCAAACAGCACCGATAGCGGCAGGGCGCGTTGCACCATCTCTTGCAGTAAGGTGCGGCGGATGTTGCCGGCGCACGCTTCCAGCTCGTTCAGACGCGCTTTTTTGATTTCCGATGGAATTTGATCGGGCATAATCGCCGCCGGGGTTCCTTTGCGCGGGGAAAAGGGGAAAATATGGACCATGAGAAACCGGGCGCGGCGGACAAAATCGAGGGTGTCTTGAAATTCTTGATCGGTCTCTCCGGGGAATCCGACGATCACGTCGGTGGTTAACATTAAATCCGGGAAAGCGGCGCGCAGCAGTTCAATGCCGGCGAGCGCTTGCTCGCGATTGTACTTGCGTTTCATACGTACCAAGACGCTGTTGCTTCCGCTTTGCAACGATAAATGAAAATGCGGGGCAAGCGACGAGAGGGCGGAAATGCGACGGACAAACGGTTCTTTGATCAACGAAGGGTCCAGCGAGCCCAGACGCACTCTGCCCACGTGGGGGATGGCGTCCACCGCAGCCAGAAGATCGGCCAGATTTTCTTTCGGCTCCAAATCTTTGCCCCAAGAGGCGGTTTCAATGCCGGTCAAAACCACTTCGGGACAGCCGCTTTCCGTGAGGGCGCGCACTTCCCGCAAGACTTCGCTTGGTTGCTTGGAGCGGATATGCCCGCGCGCGTCGGGAATAATACAATACGTGCAGCGGCTTTCGCAACCGTCCTCAATTTTGATATAGGCACGGGTGCGAGGGAAAGCTCGGATGGACATTGGCTCAAAAGAGGCACCCTCCAGCGACGCAACGTTGACATAGGGTACGTCGTTTTTTACGCCGGATTTGATCAGCGCGCACAGAGCGGTAGCTGCCGCCAGCTTGTTGCGATTTCCGATGACGGCATCGACACCGTCAATATCGGCAAGACTTTTTGCGTTGGTTTGTGCCAAGCAACCGGTCACCACCACATAAGCGTCCGGATTGTGCGACAGCGCGCGGCGGACGAACTGCCTTGCTTTGCGGTCGGACTCTGCGGTAACGGTGCATGTGTTGATGATATACGCGTCCGCGATCTCGCCGGCTTGCGCGGGGTGTGCGTCGTAGCCTTGGCGGCATAAATACTCCGCGATGGCTTCGGATTCGTATTGATTCACTTTGCACCCCAGGGTATAAATGGCAATGGCGAGTTGCCGTTGGGACGGCGAGGGAAGATTGCTTTGCATAGATGGAAACTCCTTTGAGGGGGTGAGGTCGCACATATATTACGTCGCGTATATTGTACCACGAAAATGTGATTTTGTAAAGGTAGAATCATGAATTTTTCACGGAAAGACCGGAGACCCCTTGCCTTTTTTTGCGTTTTCTTTTCACTGCCGGACATTTTTTTCTTTCTCGTCACATACGCTTGTTTTGAGACCTTGCCACCCTTGGCGGCAGGGGGATTTTGAGAACGGGAGAGAGCTAAGAGAGTTATGGGAAGATATTTTGGTACGGACGGCTTTCGCGGAGAAGCCAATGTCCGCCTAACCGCAGATCACGCGTACGCCATCGGTCGATTCCTCGGCTGGTATTACGGGGAATGTAACCGCCGATCGGGTCATGACGAACGTGTGCGCGCCGTGATCGGAAAAGATACGCGGCGTTCCAGCTATATGTTTGAGTATTCTCTGGTTGGCGGCTTGGTTGCCTCCGGCGCGGACGCGTACTTGCTGCACGTGACTACAACGCCGTCGGTCGCGTACGTGGTGCGCGTGGATGGGTTCGATTGCGGCATCATGATCTCCGCCAGCCACAATCCGTATTGCGACAACGGCATTAAGCTGCTCAACGGTCGCGGAGAAAAAATGGAAGACACGGTGGAACAGCTG
>CAZDOX010000100.1:0-5009 GCA_964507155.1 uncultured Lachnospiraceae bacterium | reverse complement strand
CAACCCGGTCATCGATCAGCGCTATGCGGACGATTATACCAACGTGCAGGTGTATAAAACCGGTATGTCCAAAATCGGTTACTCGTTTGTGATCGGTATTATTTCCGTGATCTTGTCCTATTGTCTGGGCGTTCCGCTCGGCATGCTGATGGCGCGCAAAAAGGACAAGCTGGTGGACAAGCTGGGAACGCTGTATATCATCTTCATCATCGCCGTTCCGTCCTTGGCGTATATTTTTATGTTCAAGTCGATCGGTGACAAATTGAATGCGGCTGCGGAACGCCCGGTCTTACCGACTACGTTCGATATGACCAACCCGACGTGGCTGATGTACGTCCTGCCGATTATCTCCTTGGCGTTGCCCTCCATCGCCAGCCTGATGAAGTGGATGCGCCGCTATATGATTGACCAAATGAACTCGGATTACGTAAAATTTGCACGTTCCGGCGGTTTGTCCGAAGGGGAAATTTTCCGTAAGCACGTGCTGAAAAACGCCATCATCCCGATTGTGCACGGAATCCCCGGCAGCGTGCTCGGCGCGCTGGTCGGAGCGATTATTACCGAGCGCGTGTACGTGGTCCCTGGCGCCGGAAACTTGCTGACCGAGGCCATCAACAAATATGATAACGGGGTTATCGTCGGCGTAACGCTGTTCTATGCGCTGTTGTCCGTCGTTTCGATCATCCTCGGCGATATTTTGATGTCGTTGGTTGACCCGAGAATTTCGTTTACGTCGAAAGGAGGTAAGTAGAGATGGTAGATATGGTAGAGAAGAAAGAGAGAGAGAAAGAGAAAGAGCAAAATTTGATCAATCTTGAGGAGTTTAATCTCTCGGATGAAGAACTGTTTTCGCACGTAGACAACAATTCTCTGGATTCGGAGAAAATTACCGCGCCGCGCTACTCCTATTGGCAGTCGGTGTTCCGTGTCTTCTTCCGAAAGAAAGTCAATATTATCATTTTGTCGTTGCTTGCCGTCATCGTGATCTTCACTTACGTGTACCCGATGGTCATCGGATATGATCCCGCCGTGGATCCTTATGTTAACATTATGGACGGCACGTCCAAGCACTTGACGCCCTCGCAGGCAATTCAAAAATTCGGTTTCTCGTTAAAATGGATTTTGGGCGCCGGCGGCAGCGGAGAGTCTACGTTTGACGCTATTTGGTACGGTTCCAGCATTTCGATTTCCCTGGCGTTGGTTTGCGCGGCGATCAATATGACCATCGGCGTCATACTCGGCTCCGTGTGGGGATTCTCCAGAAAATTTGACTTGATCATGACCGAAGTGTATAATATCGTTGCCAATGTGCCGTATATTCTGCTGATTTCGGTTTTGGTGCTGATTATGTCGGCGTCTTTCTGGACCATGGTGTTTGCCATGACCGTGACCGGTTGGATCGGTATCGCGTATTTTATTCGTACGCAGGTCATCATCATTCGTGACCGCGAATACAATCTGGCGTCTCGCTGCCTCGGTACGCCGATTTTGCGAATCGCAACCAAAAATATTCTTCCGTTTATGACCTCCATCATTGTGACGTTGATCGCAACGGAAATTCCGTCTTACATTTCCTACGAGGTCTTCCTTTCTTACATCGGAATGGGCTTGTCGGATATGTCGTTGGGTAAGTTGATTGAAATGGCACAGCCTGCGATGAAAACCGCCGGGTGGGAATTTGAATTCTGGTCTCCCGTCGCGGTGGCTTCCATCATCACCGTCGTGCTGTACGTCGTCGGTCAGAATTTGGGCGACGCGTCCGACCCGCGAACGCACATGTAGGGGGAAAAGTCTGAAAAACGGATCGTTTTTCAGACCGAAGTTTTGCGACTTTCGCGTCACCGACGCGAATTTTCTGACGGAAAGTGCCTCAAAACTTCAAAGCCATTAGAAAGGAATGGTCATAACCATGGAAAACCAAAAAGTATTGCTTTCTGTGCAAGATCTGCATGTGAAATTTCGCGTGCGCGGCAGAATTTTGACCGCGATCCGCGGGGTTTCGCTGGATCTGTACGAAGATGAATCCATCGCAATCGTGGGCGAATCCGGATCTGGAAAATCGGTCTTTACCAAGACGTTTGCCGGTATGCTGGATGAAAACGGCTACATCAGTCAGGGGAAAATTATTTTCGACGACGAAGATTTGGCGGAAACGCACGTTGCGACCAATGATAAAGTCAGAAACACCTTGGCGCGCGCGTGGAAGCAGCTCAATGAGTCATCCAAACTGGAAGCCGGTGCGCCGATTTGGAAAGAAATCCAACAGCTGATCGCAGAGAAAAAAGCGAAAGAGACGCTCTCCGACGAGGAAGCTGCCGAGATGGATCAAGCCATGCGGGAGCTGAAGTTCAAACGCACGGAATTGTATAACTACAAGCTGACCATTGATCCGAAGCAAAAGGAGCAGATTAAGAAAACCGCAGAGCAAATCGCCGCGTACGATCGGGAAATTAAAAACTTGGATCAAAAACGCCTCGATATGCTCCGGACGCATAAAATCAATTGTCGCAACGACACGGCGTACTTGTCGCAGTGGGAAGCGCGTATGGCGCAGTTGAACAAAGAGTATGAAGCGGCGATTCATCAGCCGATCAGCAAAGAAACCGAGAAAAGAAACGAAATTCTTGCCAAAGAATTGTATCTTTCCGTCGGCAGATACGGCTATACGCAACGCATGAAATTGTTGCGTAAACTTCAGAACGCCATGCGCGACGCCATGCGAATCGGTGTGGATTTGGACGACGAAAACGCAAGAAACAGCGTCTTTGACACCGTTGCGTTCCGCGTCAAATATATCGACGAAACGGAAACGCAGTTGCACGGACGCTGCGTCATCAACTTGGCGCAGATTAAATATTCCAAAGACTGGAGCCAGATCCGCGGCGGAAAAATCGCGACGGTATTCCAAGACCCGATGACCTCGCTGAACCCGATTATTACCATCGGAAAGCAGATCACCTCGGTGATTTTGAAACACCAAAATTGCACCGAATTGGAAGCGCGTGCCCGCGCTCTGCAATTGATGCGAAAGGTGGGAATCCCGAACGCGGAAAACCGCTTTGACGATTATCCGTTCCAATATTCCGGCGGAATGAGACAGAGAATCGTTATCGCGATCGCACTGTCTTGTCAACCGAAAATCTTGATTTGCGACGAGCCGACCACCGCGTTGGACGTGACGATTCAAGCGCAGATTTTGAAGCTGATCAAAGACTTGCAAAAAGAGTTCCATTACACCATCGTCTTTATTACGCACGACTTGGGTGTGGTGGCGAACATTGCCGATCGTGTCGCCGTGCTGTACGCCGGGCAGATCGTGGAGCTCGGTACGGTAGAGGACGTTTTTTACGATCCGCGTCATCCGTACACGTGGGCGCTGCTGTCTTCGCTGCCGCAGCTGGCACGGCGAAACACCAAGCTGTATTCGATTTCCGGAACGCCGCCGTCTTTGTATAACGAAATTACCGGAGACGCGTTTGCTCCCAGAAATCCGCATTGCCTTAAAGTGGACACGCTGAAAGACCCCCCGATGTTCCGCGTCACCGACACGCATTATGCGAAAACGTGGCTGTTGGATCCTCGTGCGCCGAAAATCAGCAAGCCGGAAGCAATCGAAGATATCCACGAAAAATTGATGGAATCGTTTAATATATGAAAGGAGAACTTCTGATGGCAAAGAATGCAAAGAATGATAAAAGCGCAAAAGAAAAGCGCGTCGCGCATCTGCCCGAGACCGGTCCCATCGATCCGAAAACCGGCAGAGAAGTCCTGCTTTCGCTCAAGGACGTTGACATTTCGTTCGGCAAGGGTGACAAGGCGTTTAAGGCGGTCAAGGGCGCTTCCTTTGATATTTACAAGGGAGAAACTTTTTCTCTGGTTGGCGAGTCCGGCTCGGGAAAGACGACCATCGGCCGCGCGGTAATTCGCGTGAATCCGTGTGCCGCCGGAGAAATTCGATACAAGGGAGTCAAAATTTCGGGAAAAATCCCGCGCTCGCTGGATCGAGAGGTTATCCGAAACATTCAGATGGTGTTCCAAGATCCCGCCGCTTCGTTGAACGAACGAGCAACGGTGGATTACATCGTTTCTGAAGGTTTGTACAATTTTAAATTGTACGAAAACGAGCAAGATCGCGTCCGCAAAGTTGAAAATATGATCGAAGAAGTCGGCTTGCTTCCCGAACACTTGACGCGGTATCCGCATGAATTTTCCGGCGGACAGCGGCAAAGAATCGGTATTGCGCGCGCGATGGTCATGGAGCCGGAGCTGGTTGTGGCGGATGAGCCGATATCGGCACTGGACGTTTCCATTCGTGCACAAGTGCTGAACTTGTTGAAAAAGTTTCAAAAAGAACGCGATGTGACCTATCTGTTTATCGCGCACGACCTTTCCATCGTTCGGTTTATTTCTGATCGCATCGGCGTTATTTACAAGGGAAACATTGTGGAGATTGCCGAGGCGGATGAATTGTTTGATTATCCGCTGCACCCGTATACGCGCTCTCTGATATCGGCGATTCCCATCCCGGATCCCAAGTTGGAAAAGCACAAGGTGCTCTTTACCTATGATCCGTCCGTGCATGACTACAGCAACGAAACGCCGCAGCTGGTTGACATTGGACACAATCACTTTGTGTATGGCAGCCAAAAAGAAATTGACGAATACCGGGCGATTCGCGAGAAAAATGAACCGTTGAAGTCCATTACCATTGATGAATCGCACGATACCTATGCAGATTCCACCTCTCCCGAAGAGGACGCTGCTCTTGGCAGCAACTATATTTTGGACGCGCCGGTTCACGATACCGGCAGCATGTGGTATTCGGTTGGGTCGTTTTTGCTTCCGGTGATCGGCATAATTGCCGGAGTGGTGTTTAAACGGAAGAAGTATATCAAAAACTTCAAAGCGTGCAAGCGTGGAGCGATCGCCGGATTCATTACCTTAGGCGCAGTAGTGGGTTTGTTCTTGCTGCTGTTGTTGTTGGCATTGCTCTGATGAACAAGCATACC
>CAZDOX010000099.1:0-5055 GCA_964507155.1 uncultured Lachnospiraceae bacterium | reverse complement strand
TCAATACTGCCATCGCCGCCATGATGGGATTGCTGAACGATATTTACGCCGAGGGAACCATCACCAAAGATGGCTACCATATGTTGGTTCGTTTGCTTTGCCCGATCGCGCCGCATATTTGCGAAGAACTGTGGGAGATGATGGGCGAGAGCGGATTCTGTTCCATGGCGCCGTGGCCGCAGTACGATGAGGCGAAGACCGTCGACGATGAGGTGGAATTGCCGGTTCAGGTAAACGGAAAGGTACGCGGAAAGATCATTGTCGCCGCCGACGCTGCCAAGGAAGACGTGCTGCAAGCTGCCAAGACAGCCGTTGCCGCACAACTGGATGGCAAACAAGTGATCAAGGAAATTCTCATTCCCGGCAAGATGGTCAGCCTGGTGGTGAAGTAAGCTTCAAAAACTTCAAAAGCGCAAAACAGAAAAAATATTACAAAAAGTAAGGGAAAAACCCTTGACAAAATTCACAAAAAAGTGTATAATACATGAGTGAATTTCCCCAAGGAGTATCGGTATCGTGACTCTTGGACATGCGAGGGGAGGGAAAAAGAAACAATGGCTGAAGTAAGAGTTAAGGAAGGCGAGTCTTTGGACAGTGCTCTCCGTCGCTTTAAGCGTCAGTGCGCTCGTTCCGGTGTTCTTGCTGAACTCCGTAAAAGAGAATGCTATGAAAAGCCCAGCGTAAAACGCAAGAAGAAGTCTGAGGCTGCAAGAAAGCGCAAGTATAAGTAATGCTTTGCCACCGAACAGGGATCCGACGGGTCCCTGTTCTTTTTAAAACTACGGAAACATGTGATTTGCGGGAGGTGTTTTTTTTTGAATCTACCGGAACTTTTGTCTGTCGATCCCCGGTCGATGGACCGACAAGCGCTTGCCGACCTGGTTCGCGAATTGAGAAAAACCATTCTTTACCATGCCAAACTGTATTATGTGGATGACGCGCCGATTATTTCGGACTACGACTACGATCGATTGTATCGCAAATTATTGGTCCTTGAGGAGGAGCACCCGGAATGGGATGATCCCGCCTCGCCAACCAAACGAGTGGGCGGAAAACCGCTGGATAAGTTCGACAAGGTCGCGCATACCACCGTCATGAATTCTCTGACCGACGTATTTTCCTTGGAAGAATTGGACGATTTTTTGCAGCATATCGCGCAAGAAATTCCGGATGCCGCATATTCCGTCGAACCGAAAATTGACGGTTTGTCGGTAGCACTCTCTTATGTGGACGGCGTTCTGTATCGCGGGGCGACGCGCGGAGACGGTCAAATCGGCGAAGATGTGACGCAAAATTTAAAGACGGTGTTTTCCATTCCGTTGACGCTTCCCGAACCGCTGACCTTGACCGTGCGAGGAGAAGTCTATATGCCGCGTGCGGTGTTTGAACGGCTCAATCGCAAGCGCGAGGCGGACGGAATGTCGTTGATGGCAAATCCGCGTAACGCTGCTGCCGGTTCGTTGCGTCAGTTGGATCCTGCCGTGACCGCAGAACGTGCGCTGGATATTTTTGTTTTTAATTTTCAAGACGGTGCGCTGTATACGGACGGTCACGCGCCCACGTCGCACACGGAAACGCTGCAACGATTGGCCGATCTCGGTTTCCATACGCTGGAACACAGAATTTGTACGTCATCTGCTCAAGAGATTCGCGCGCATATTCAAATGCTCGGTTCCTTGCGGGACGATCTTCCCTACGACATCGACGGCGCCGTGGTTAAAATCGATCAGCTGGCGCTCAGACGTCAGCTGGGGGAGGGAACCAATACGCCCAAATGGGCGGTCGCGTACAAATATCCCCCGGAGTGTAAGCAGACCAAACTGCAGGATATTATCGTTGCGGTAGGACGAACCGGCGTGTTGACGCCGACCGCGCTGCTCTCTCCCGTGCGACTTGCCGGTACGACGGTGACGCGTGCCACGTTGCACAATATGGATTTTATCCGCGAGAGAGAAATTCAAATCGGGGATGTGGTTTCGGTGCAAAAAGCAGGCGATATTATTCCGGAGGTGGTCTGCGCGCATCCGGAAAAACGCGATGGGAGCGAACGCCATTTCCCCACGCCGACCGTTTGCCCCTCTTGCGGCGCGCCGGTTTCTCGCGATGACCCGGACGGCGCTGCCATTCGATGCACCAATGCTGCCTGCCCGGCGCAGCTTTCCCGCGCCATCGAGCATTTTGCGTCCAAAGATGCCATGAACATTGACGGACTCGGACCGCGCGTGGTGGATCTCTTGCTGCAATCTCATTTGATTCACGATGCAGCCGATCTTTACGCGCTTCAAGCGGAAGATTTGGAGCCGTTGGATCGAATGGGAAAAAAATCGGCGCAAAATCTGATTGACGCCATTCAAGCATCCAAATCGGCAGGATTGGAGCGACTGCTGTTTGCGCTCGGAATCCGAAACGTCGGAGCCGGCGCGGCGGAATTGCTGGCTGCCCGTTACGGCAATTTGGAGGCTTGCATGCACGCAACGGCAAAGGATTTGTGTGAGATCAACGATTTCGGCTTGATCACCGCGCAAAGTATTCTCGGTTATTTTGCGCTGGATAAAAACCGACTTTTGTGCGAAAAACTGCGGCAAGCCGGTGTCTTGACCACCGCCAAAACCGTCGTAAGAGCGTCTAATCTTGCCGGATTGACTTTTGTTCTGACCGGTACGCTGCCGACCCTCTCTCGCGACGCTGCCACGGCACGTCTGAAAGAAAAAGGCGCTAAAGTTACCGGCTCGGTTTCCAAGAAAACCGATTATGTGGTGGCAGGCGAAGCGGCAGGAAGCAAATTGGCACGCGCGCAAGAGCTGAACATTCCCATTATTGACGAATCGGAACTGCTGCGTTTGTTGGGAGACGCGGACACGCCGCAGCAACAGCAATTGTTCTCGGAATCATAGATCAAGGTAGGATAGCAGTCCCAAATAGATGCCGCGCGCAAACAATTCCGGTTGCATAGACATCAGCGCAGCGTCTCCGGGATTGGTAATAAAACCAAGCTCAATTAAAACGGCAGGCATCACGGTGCGGCGCAGCACGTACAAGTTGGTTCTGACTTTCATCCCTCGGTTCGGCAGACCGGTTATATCGGAAAGAGATTGCACCACGTCCTCCCCCAGCGAAAATGCGCGGGACGGACGGCTGTAGGCATAGGCTTCCACGCCGCTGGCCGATTCAATGTCGGATGCATTGGTATGTAAACTGAGAAAATAGTCTGCGCCCCAGCTGTTTGCGTCGCTCACTCGCATACGCAAGCTGTCCGACAGTGAGTTGCCCACTTGCGTGGTCGCGGTCGGTCGGGACAAGCGGACATCAAAATTGTCGTCTTGGCGCAAAAGTGTTGCCAGCTCCTGACCGATCCGGTACACAATATCTTGCTCGCGGAGTCCGTTTCCCTCGGCGCCGGCGTTCGGATTCACCGGATTGTGGCCTTGATCAATGTAAATTTTGATTGCCATTGACAACCTCCTTAGATAGATGATAGATTGAATCACGCCAGTATATGTCATGCACAAGACGGCATGTGACAAGGTTGAAGTTGAATGGCGCAAGGAATTTTTGGATGCGCGCCTTGCAACATCGATTGTAATTTCACGGAAAGGAAACTTTCGCATGGCGAAAGACATGGGAAACTATGGAATTTGAACATCTGACCGGAGAGATCGCGCAACATCTGACGCGCGAAGATAAAAACAAAATCGAGGGTGGAAAGCTGTATTTGGTCGCCACTCCGATCGGAAATTTGGATGATTTATCGCTGCGCGCCGTGAATGTGTTGTCGCAGGTTGATTTTATCGCTGCGGAAGATACCAGAAATTCCGCAAAATTGCTGCACTACTTGGGAATTGCCAAACCGATGGTGTCTTATTTTGAGCATAACAAACGAGAACGCGGCGAGATGATTGTCGCACGTTTGTTGCAAGGAGAGTCATGCGCCTTGATCACGGACGCCGGCACACCGGCAATTTCCGATCCGGGCGAGGATTTGGTGGCGCTTTGCGGGGAGCGCAACATTCCCGTGACCGGTGTCCCCGGGTGCTGCGCTGCCATTGACGCGCTGACGCTGTCCGGACTTCCCACCGGAAGATTTTGCTTTGAGGGATTTCTCTCGGTCAACAAAGCGGAACGACGCGCCCGCCTTGCCGCTTTGGCATATGAGACCAGGACGTTGATTTTTCATGAAGCTCCGCATAAATTACGCGGAACGCTGCGGGATCTTGCGGCGGCGTTCGGTGAGACGCGTCGAATTACTCTTTGTCGCGAATTAACCAAGCGGAACGAGGAAGTGGAGCGAACCACTCTTGGGGAAGCCGTTCTTCGCTATGAGGAAAGAGAGCCTCGCGGGGAATATGTGCTTGTCATCGAGGGAGGGACGGAGCAAAAAACGCAGGAGACGGCAGTTTGGAGCACCATGAGCGTGGAGGAACATCTCTCCCATTATCTTGCCGCGGGCATGTCCAAAAACGACGCCATCAAGGCGGTTGCTCATGATCGCGGCGTGGCTAAAAACGATATTTATCGGCAAGTGCTGAAAGTCTGAAAAAACGGAATGAAACTTTACCATCACTACCTTGACAAAAAATCTCATATATGCTATAATTTCGATAGATTCATCCGAAAAATTTGGATATTGGAGTTTTGAAATCATGAGCCGTAGATATAAATTTATCGATCTGTTTGCGGGGTGCGGCGGATTAAGCGAAGGATTTTATATGGAAGGCTTCGAAGCCTTGGCGCATGTGGAAATAGACCCCGTGGCGTGTCGGACACTCAAAACGCGGATGGAACATTACGGCTATCCAAACGCCGACCGAGCCGTGATTCAAGCGGATATTACGTCAGAGGATATCTTGGACAAAATTGCCCGCTTGGTCGGCAGAAAAGAAGTTGACGTCATCATAGGCGGTCCTCCTTGCCAAAGTTTTTCTTCACTCGGAAGAGCCAAAGACGAAAATGGGATGAAAAATGATCCCAGAAATTATTTGTTTGAAAGTTACGTTAAAATATTGAATCATTTTTTGCCGACGATGTTTGTATTTGAAAACGTCACCGGATTGTTGA